>NZ_JBHILZ010000098.1:0-640 GCF_042193725.1 Bartonella sp. OT172YNZD
AACAACCGCACCGGATCACCAACATGGAGGGGCATATTGCTTGAGAGAGCGCCAGAAGCTTCTTGCGCTTGTAGCCAAGGCGATAAAACCGCTTGTCCATTGGAACCCTGTTCGGAAAGTTTCACCCGCACCCTATGGCCATCAACTTCTGCAACCCGCCCGATCATGTGCTGGTTGGCAAGACAGCGTTCAAGCGCATCAAGACGCTTCATTATTTGCCGCAAGGTGTCACTCAAAAGATGCGCATCATTCATGCCAACACCTCATTATCACATGAAATCAAACCACTTTTGAGTTGTCCTTCATCACAAAAAATATCTCGTCCCAACTGATGCAAATCTTGGTGCCATTCCACCACGCTTATCGATACACCACGCTGCTTAATCGCCGCAGAGATAATCGGTTCAATTTGCACCTCACGCGGGGCGCTCAAATGCGTTAGCCCCCACAATTGCCCGCTATGACAAAGCACCGCAATAGCTTCTGCTAAAAGCCAACTGGAAACATCACGCTCTTTGCCTGTGGTAATAATAAAAGCCCCTAAATGAAGATCAGCACTCATGTGCCCACTTGCTACAGGACTCAAACGGCTTTCTAACACTGCAACGCGTATGGCTGGAGCCACCAGCATCTGTGTTTC
>NZ_JBHILZ010000099.1:0-632 GCF_042193725.1 Bartonella sp. OT172YNZD
CTTGGAGCAATCCTGATTAATAATAATGCACTCGATCGCGTTTCAGACTTTCTCAAAGCAGAACATTTTTTTGAAACGCTACATCAAAAGATCTTTGAGATTGTCTTGAAAATTGTTCAAAAGGGTCATCTTGCAAACCCCATTACAATCAAGCCCTATATCCAAATGGAAGAAAAAATTGGAGATATTACTGTATACCAGTATGTTGTTCGCTTAGCCACAGAGGCAGTCACTATTATTAACGCTGAAGATTATGGACGTGTCATTTACGATCTTTTTATCCGCCGGTCTTTGATTAATCTTGGCAATGAAGTTGCCAATACAGCTTTTGATGCGCCTCTGGAGTTCACACCTTTCCAACAAATTGAAACGATTGAAAATCAATTATTTGAGTTAGCCGAAAAAGGAAAATATGGAGGTGGGTTTGAAAACTTTGATACAGCCATTGCAAAAGCACTTAACATGGCAAGTGCAGCGAAAAAGCGTTCCTCAAGGCTCTCAGGGATAGCTACCCATATTAAAACACTTGATGAGAAAATGGGAGGGTTACAAGCATCTGATTTGATTATCCTTGCGGGGCGCCCTGCTATGGGGAAAACCTCTCTGGCGACCAATATTGCTTTTAATATTGC
>NZ_JBHILZ010000100.1:0-627 GCF_042193725.1 Bartonella sp. OT172YNZD
GCTCAAGTTATGATTACTTAGTACATTTACTTTCTGTACTGTTTACTTTCAGTATTGCTTTTTTTTTCGTGATATTGTAGACTTACCGCCTGTATTGGAGTATGTCCTGAGCAGATTAGATCGGAGATCTCATTTTGCATTAGCTAGAAGACAGTCCGACTTGCGACCAGCTTAGAGATACTGCAGCTTTTGGATTTTGGTATCTGGACTTTAGACTCTGCTGTAGTATTCTTGTATATATTCTTTTGTTTGGCGCATTGTTTACGCCTTGTCTTAGAACATAGATAGTTGGACTTGGGCTGGTTTTGTATATTATGATCTCATGTTTATGGTTTAGTTATGTTGTCCTATATACTTTTTGTCGTTATTCCTTTTCGCTCCCCGGGGTCTGGGTTCTTGGAAACCGGGGCGTGACAAATGGAGCTCCTTATATTGTGTAGTGGAAGCAAGGAGCCATAAATTCTGGCTTGGTGGACAATATGGTCGTTGGTGGCCTTGAGAAGTGAACCCAAGCACTTTCCATGATTTAAGACACAATCTGTAAAATGCTGTCAGCCTAACTCAGTCGACTGTCTTCTTTACTATGTCGACTGTCTGGCTTGAATAAGTCGACTTTGTAATCTGGGG
>NZ_JBHILZ010000101.1:0-626 GCF_042193725.1 Bartonella sp. OT172YNZD
TTTTCACCTTCAAGGTTCATTTCAATTCTTTCAACATCATTATTACCTGCATCATTAGAAATGGACAAGTCATCTACTATAACATTTACAGATTCCATGATGACTTTTGTTCTCAAATTATAAACACGAAAACAAGAAGAATTTGGTGAATATCCTAAGAAAATTCCTTCATCACTCTTAGGATCAAACTTACCTTGTGGTTCCCTATCTCGCAAAATATAACATTTACTTCCAAAAACTCGAAAGTACCGTATGGCCGGTTTTCTACCTTTGACTATTTCATAAGGAGTTTGATTAGTCATAGGTCGAAGATATACACGGTTAATTATGTAGCAAGCAGTATGAACGACTTCGGGCAAAAAATGCAAAGGTAAAGCTTTTCCATGCAATATAACTCTAGCCATTTCTTGAATCACACGATTTTTCCTTTCGACAATTCCATTTTGTTGGGGTGTTTTAGCAGCTGAAAATTCATGTTTTACACCTTGAGAGTTACAAAAATCAGCATACATGGAATTTTCAAATTCTTTACCATGATCCGAGCGAATTCGTTTTATGCACCCAATGGTTCGCCCAACATCTTTTTGAAGATTTAAGTAAAGATTTTTAAATTCAGAAAATGTTTC
>NZ_JBHILZ010000102.1:0-622 GCF_042193725.1 Bartonella sp. OT172YNZD
GAGTGAGGTATAATGAGTTTATTGATTTCTCAACTCTTGGAGTAAAAAATGTAAGCTTGAATGAATTTGAAATGCTTCTTTGATCTTGATTTGTTATCGCACTTCTTGTTTTTCAGCTTCCTTAATGGTCTATATATCCATTTTGAAGAGACAAAACCGTTGGAGAGTCATTTCAATACTTTAATCTTGAGCCCATGCTTGTTCCATGCTTTTAGTGCTGTTTCAACGGCTATATTTTTGAATTTTGCACTGTGTGAGTCGACTTGAACTTCTGTGAGTCGACTTGAAACTTTGCAGGAGCCATGAGTCGACTTGAACTTTGAAGTTTGAGTCGACTGGAAACTATTTCTTCTCAAATCCAACATTTTGAAGCTTGTGAGTCGACTTGAACTTCAGGGTTTGAGTCGACTAACAAAGAACAAAGCTCACTGGTTCTTTTCTGATGATCCCAAAAATCATGAGTCGACTTGAACATGGAAGTTTGAGTCGACTTGAGCTTCTTGCTTCAATATTCTGAAAACTTGAGTGCTGTGAGTCGACTTGAACATTCAACTTTGAGTCGACTAATGAAGAACAAAACTCACTGGTTAAAACTTAAACTTTCCAGAGCTGTGAGTCGACT
>NZ_JBHILZ010000103.1:0-287 GCF_042193725.1 Bartonella sp. OT172YNZD
GAGAACGCAGCGGATTATACCGCTCTTTAAGCAAAACAGGTGACCCTAAACTTTCTACCTTAGTTGCTGTCTTATCTGCCCTTAATTTACAACTCTCGGTACAATCTGCTAATTCATAAACTGAGGGGAAGCTAATAGATCTCTCCCCTAAATTTCAGTGATTGGTCACAAATTCAATGACTATACTTGCTTGACCTGCTTGGACTGTCTTATCAGCTTTAGCATAAAGAGTAAGTTCTTCATCATAAGGGACAAATTCCTTTTGATTGCTAGGCTTAACCTCTTTG
>NZ_JBHILZ010000103.1:331-620 GCF_042193725.1 Bartonella sp. OT172YNZD
GTCCTAAAATGCTGTCTTGACATACACTTTAATTGAAGTAATCAAAGCACCACGAGGGAGGGTACCTATCTTCATCACCTTTTCTTTATCTTCATAGCTAAAATTAAGCCGCAAAAAGCTTACCTGCTGCGTATGAAGATTTCTCCCTTGCAAGGGCTGTGGTAAATAATCTGCCATGTCTTATCCCCTCAATGATTTGTCACAAATTGCACAACCACAACACACTCACCAGCATCAGTGGTTTTATCTCTTGTTGCATAAAGGGTCATTTCTTTATCCTCTGGAGTAA
>NZ_JBHILZ010000104.1:0-610 GCF_042193725.1 Bartonella sp. OT172YNZD
CGTCTCTCTCGGATGCATGAGGGCTCCTGTTATTTAACATTTATCCTTTTCTTTATATTGGTATCGTGTTATGATACGTAAAAGAACGAATAAAGGTGATTTGGTGATTGAATCTTTTGCGGATAAGCGGTGTAAAGATCTTTTAGAAGGTAATCCGCCCAGAGGCTTTCCAACAACTCTAGTACGTATAGCTCAAAGAAAATTGTTTATGCTGGATAAGGCAGTTGATCTTAAAGATTTACGCAGTCCTCCGGGAAATCGTTTAGAAGCATTGAAAGGTGACCGCCAAGGACAATATTCTATTCGTATTAATGACCAGTTTCGTATTTGTTTTGAATGGCGTTCTAATGGCGCTTATGAAGTTGAAATCGTAGATTATCATTGATCTGTAGGAGGTCGAGATGAAAAATTATATTGCTATTCATCCCGGAGAAATTTTACGCGAAGAATATTTAAAAGAATATGCTCTCTCTGCTTACGCCCTTGCAAAAGCATTAAATGTTCCACGTACGAGGATAGAACGTATTGTTGCGGAAAATAGTCCAGTGACTCCCGATACAGCACTAAGATTAGCCTATTTTTTTGATACTACTGCTGAATTTTGGCTTAA
>NZ_JBHILZ010000105.1:0-602 GCF_042193725.1 Bartonella sp. OT172YNZD
GGCTATAGCGAAATTGATGCCGTTGTGGTGCAGGCGGATAAGGACAATGCTGCGCTTTTAGAAGTGGCTGAAAACCTCTTTCGCAATGAATTGTCAGTGATTGACCGCGCTTTGTTTGTGCAGACTTACCGTGAATTGTGGGAAAAGAAGTATGGGGAAATTAAGGTTGGTGGGGATGGTAGTAATCAACATAAAGCCAAAAAAGAGCAATTCGGTCAAGTTGACCGAATTGCTCATACAGATGAAGAAAGTGATAAGGGAGTTACTTTTTGCTTTGCTAGACATGTGGCAGATCGCATTGGTTTATCTGAAGAGTCAGTGAGACGACTTAATCGTATTTCCAAGTATTTACAGCCGGAGTTGCGGTCTGTTTTGCGGGGGACAGCATTGGCGGATAATCAAGCGCAATTGTTGAAATTAGCCAAGATGGAGCCGGTTGCGCAACGGCGGGTGGCGATTGCTTTGCAACAGGTTGATGGAGATTTACGGCGGGCTGTTGATTTGGTCAATGGGGTTAATACGCCGCCGCAAATTAATGAACAGGAACGGATTTTTGCTCAGTTATTGGGTGTTTGGCAGAGGGCCGATGCGCAGACAAAGGC
>NZ_JBHILZ010000106.1:0-587 GCF_042193725.1 Bartonella sp. OT172YNZD
CTCTCTCACAGAGTGATTTACATGACCCGCCCCCGCAAATTGTGCAATCGGTTGAATGACTGTTTTTCCTCCCAAAAAACTTGGCAAAAACTCTCTTAAATGAATGGACCCAATCCACCCCTTCATGCGATGAGGCAAAGATTTACAAAAATCGCTCAATTTTGTGATGGGTGCCATAAAACCATCGACAATCCAATTGGCTAAGTCCTCCCCCGCTTGTTCCATACCAGCCCTCGCACCCTCAGAGAGCTTTTCGCGGGCAAAAAAGCTTCCCAACCAGCTCCAAAAATTAGAAAGACTTTGTTTAAAGCCCTCCCACACATTGCCAAACCACTTGCCAACAGCGCCAAGCCCCTGTTTAAACTTTTGCCAAGCTTGAGAGAAATCAAAAGCATTGGCGATTATATTTTTCCAATGCATAATGGTGGCGGTATCAGCACCAAAAAAACGCATGACGGCTTCAAAGGCATGCCCAAAAGCGTGTGCTATTCCCCGTGCAAAGCCTTTGACAAAAGAAGAGAAACGATCCCAATATTTCCACAAAGCAAAACCAGCAGCCATGATCACCGCCACAACAGCAGCAACCA
>NZ_JBHILZ010000107.1:0-586 GCF_042193725.1 Bartonella sp. OT172YNZD
GAAAGTTTATGTGATTATATGATTTCTATCATAATATATGATTGTACTACTGGTTGCCTTACATGCTTATTATGTAATGTATTTCATCTTTTCATTGTCACTGCCAGTTATTGTACATAATTGAGATTTATTTTATTTCACACTTTGGCTTTTATAAGTGTTTGATTGCATTTTGAAGATGTCAAAGGGGGAGAAAAATATGGCAGATACTAAATTTTTTAAGAAAATATTATTATGTTAGTTTTTGTTACAACACTCCTCACTTTACATGATCATTCATTATTTTATGCACTTATGTAAGGAGAACTAAATTAAACTTAGTATCTTCATTTTGTCATTATCAAAAAGGGGGAGATTGTTACCCCAAGTTTTTGAACAAATATATTTTGATGATAAAAAATAAGAAAGAAACAGTTTAATTTATGCTCATTAGGAGACTAATGTTTGAACAAGTTTATGTGAAGGTCCTCCATCCAAAGTCACGATACCAGACTCCATCAGTGCTTTCAACTCTTGGTTTCGCTGCATCGGCGGTCCGACAGAAATAGGGTTGAAGTTTGGATTAAAATATTGAATAAAGTACTTG
>NZ_JBHILZ010000011.1:0-79886 GCF_042193725.1 Bartonella sp. OT172YNZD
TTTGGCAATTCTTACAGATTTTGGAGCTTCAGAGCTACCACATAGCACGGATTCTTTGTTGAAAGCTTATGAACCAAATTTAGAGAACCCTATTAGAAAAGTTGCTTAAGTAAAATATATGCCCCTTTCCCACTTCAAAGGTGGGGAGGTGGTTAATACAGATCAAATGTGTGGAACGGGTCGTTCAAGAGGTTGTACAGCTAAGCGAAGCCCCATGGTACGTAGTAAAGCATTTATGCTACGGAACTCTGGATTACCTTTTTCTGAAAGTGTACGATAAAGTTGTGTAGGATTCAGTTTGGCTGCTTTAGCTACAGCTTGAACACCACCATAGGCTTTTGCCATTTGACGAAGTGTTACAAGCAGTTCCCCCTGGTCACCATCTGCTAGGATTGCATCAAGGGTCGCTGCTGCCAACTCAGGGTCATCATGGAATATTTCTGCCATTGCATCATCATGGTTACGGTCTTTCATTTTTACACTCCTTTAATCTTCACGGTTTTGCCAATCGTACCAACAAGCACATGCACGAGTGATATCGGTGTCTTGTGTTTTTTTGGTACCACCGCATAATAACAATAATACAGTCTTTCCAGACTGAGCATAATAAATTCGGTAACCAGGACCAATATTCATACGCAGTTCATAGACACCATCACGAAGCGGCTTGAAATCGCCAAAATTTCCTTGCTCTAAACGATTAAGACGGCGAATAATTGCAGTTTTAGCCTGCACATCACGGAGCTTTCGCAGCCAATCAGCTATCAAGTCTTTGCCATCAGAGGTAAGGTAGTGACGTATTTCAAACATAATGTATATTCGTTTATAAACGAATATTTGTCAAGAGCGAAAGAAATTTATTTTTAGATTTTCACTCAGCCCCGCCTTGTGTGGGGCTTTTTTATGGAGAAGCATATGAGAACAATATCACCAGAAGGGCTAGCACTGATTAAACAATGGGAAGGCTTGCGTTTGAATGCCTATAAAGATGCCATTGGGGTGTGGACAATCGGTTATGGACATACAAACAATGCTGGAAAACCTTTTGTTCATAAAGGTATGGCAATCACTGAAAAACACGCAGAAGAACTTCTTTGCCAAGACTTAAGACAATTTGAAAATGCCGTTGAACAAGCCGTTCAAGTTTCTTTAACCGATGAACAATTCGCGGCTTTAGTCTCCTTTTGCTATAATGTAGGAACAACAGCCTTTTGTAACTCGACACTGTTAAAAAAGCTCAATCAAGGTGAATATGAAGCTGTCCCTGCAGAGCTACAGAAATGGACCAAAGCAGGCGGAAAGCGTCTTGAAGGTCTCGCACACCGGCGTGCAGCAGAAGCAGGCTTGTGGGCGAAAGGTGCTTTTGTTTCCTCTAACTACCAAACCGTAGAAACACAAGCACCAACGGGGGTTTTCAAAGCCGAAGCTCTTGCACCGATTATTGGTTCTTTTTCTGGGCTTGGAGGCTTATTAGCAGGAAATGGACCAATCCAATGGGCTTTGGCCACCATTATGGTTTTAGCCGCATGTGCTGGTATTTTTTTTGTTGCTAAACGCTTTCAGGAGCATCGTCTATGATCTTATGGATGAAAAGAAATCTGATGGTGACAGGCGCGGCTTTAGCCGCTTTTTTTATGATTTTAGCAAGAGCTTTTAATCTTGGGAAAAAAGCAGAGCAACAAAAGCAAACAGAAAAAGCTTTAAAAGCAGCCACAACCCGTCTTGAGGTAGAAAATGAAATTAATCAAAAAAGTGATGCTGATGTGCGTGCTGCTCTCTCTGACTGGTTGCGCGACAAATAAATATGCTTCTTCTTGTGTTGGCTGGTTGCCAATTTATTTAGAGAGGCAAGATGTCAACGTCATCAGTTCCAATTTAGCAAGAGAAATCTTAAAGCATAACAAGCAGGGTGAACGTGTGTGTGGGTGGAAACATGGCTAGGAAAAGAACACAAGACGATATAGAACTTACAGAAGGAGAAAAAGAAATACTTCAAGAAATTATCATGACCTACAAAAGTATAAAAGTGATGTCACGTTATACGAAATGGATTGTACTCATTATACTCTTATTAGCACTTGATTTTTCACGTATTATGGACGCATTGATAAGTATTTTTACACAAAAACCAAATATCCGACTCTAAACATACTCTGAGATGCGCGAAACTGTTTAGCAAATGAATTGTCAATTTCGCGCGCCTCACAGATGCGAGAGATAATATCGTTTTACACATCTCAAACAGTGGTTTTCAAAAGCTGAAAGCCTTATCCTCTCCCCGCTTTTGAAACGGGGAGATGAGTCATGTCGTTTACTTAAGCAGCTTTCGTAACAGATCTTGCTAAAACCCGCTTAGCTTCTTTAATGAGAGCTTTATATTTTCTATTCTCTTCATCCACTCTAAAAGCGTCAATAAGACGAACATGGATTGGACCTAAAAGATACAAAGCTTTTTCACCAGCACTCATACCCTCCCAGTAACTTGGCAAATCAAAGCGTGTATCATTATCATAATCAACAGATTGGCTTTTTAACTTTTTTTCACACTCGATAAAGTAACGACGGGCCTGTCTACCTTTCTCATTGCGTTCAACCATTGAAAGTTCTTTAGCCATGTCTAAGGTAAGGTGATAATCTATTGCTGTAATAGCTCTAGATTTTGCGCTCCCCAATTTTGGGGACCGCAAATCTTGTGTTTTTATAAAATCACTACCCTCTTCAAATTTATACTGATGAATGCGATCTTTAATCCAGGTAGAAAAATCTTTCCCTATTTCCAAAAACGCATGCAAATCACGAGCGTTTACCGTTTGAACAGTTTCCTGATCAACGATTTTTTCTTTAATTTCTATAAGCGTGTTCATAATGAACTCCTATGTGTTTAAATGTCTTCTATTGACACTCTAGAAGAGCGCCGGGTGCTAGAAAACACGGCACATAGCCCGTCGTTATGCCTTCCCCAAAAGGGTATTGTATAGCATAACCACACCCGGCAAAGCCATTATATGTGTGTAACATACAATGAGTCAAAGCCTTTAATGTGCGGAGAAAAGATTGTATCGGCAATCTATCCGCTATGTGTCTAAGGTGTTTTCTAGGCACCTGCTTCGACAATAGACACATTGTTATAATCCTGTCAAGTATCTCCTGTTATAAATGCAGCCCACTGTTCCAAGAGAGCATGGCGTTGTTCTAAAAAATCTGTCCGCATATAAGCTTTTGTCACTGAACTCCCAACTGAATGGGCAAGAACAGTTTCGGCAATCTCAAAGGGTGTTGACGTTGTCTCTGCTATCCAATCCCGTAAGCTGGAACGAAAACCATGGGGACGATAAGTCAAACCACAAATTGTCATATATTTTGCCATGCTTGCATCAGAAATTGGTTTGCCGGTAAGACCAGAAAAGAGAAAACCATTTTTTTCAAAGGGAAGAGATTTTTCAATCACTTTTAAAGCTTCATTACTCAATGGCACGCGAAAATCTGAAACTTTCCCTACAATACCCTTCATATTTTCTTTGGGTATCGTCCATATATCTTTATCTATTTGTTCAAGACGCAAATAGCGCAATGGATATGACCGTACCCCCGTCAAAATAAGCAACTTCAGTGCTAAATTTGAAAGAATCTTATCATCTAAATTCTGATAAAATGCCGGAACTTCTTGCCATGGCATAGCAGGAATATTTGTTGGTGTAGTACGGGGCTTTCCCAAAAGGGCGCGTGCTTTCATACAAGCTTGTAGATCAACTTCCAAACCAAGAGCCGCCGCATATTTCAAGCAAATGTTAATACGGTTTAACGCTTTTCGTGCTGTATCTGCTTTTTCATGCCAAAGGGGCGCAAGAACATTGCGAATGATATTAGCCGTTAATTTTTCTATAGAGAGGCTGCCTATGTGTGGAATAACGTGCAATTCCAGCGGAGAAAACCAACGCCCATTTTTGCCTTCATTTTTTAACTCTGCTTTTTTACTTTCAAAAGCCGCAATTGCAATCTCACTGAATATGTTGCTTTGCTGTTTTAAAACGGTTTGTTCTCGAAAGACAATAGGGTCATTGCCTTCTCTGAGAATAGCACTATAATGCTTGGCAAGTTCGCGCGCTTTTTTCAGAGAAAGTTGTGCGACTGGACCAAGCCCCATTTCACGGCGTTTGTTATGGTATGTATAACGAAAGAACCAAGAGCGCGTATTGTCTTTTCGAACATTCAACCATAGCCCTGCTCCATCACAGTATTTACCTTGAGAAGCAGACTTGACAAGCAATGCTGATAATCTATGAATCCCCCTCACTTAATTTCCCTTCTCGTCCACCTTTTCACACATTGCTCGTCCACCTTTTTGGGTCCACCTTTTAGACCACCTTAATTTTTTGATTTGAGATTTTTTCTTTAATTCTTAATTTTTTTATTGGAACATAAAAAATTATAGACATCAATATGCTCTTGCACATATTTACATAACTTGATTCTTGTTGCTAAAGCCTGATTCGCTCTCTGGGGGCACCATATGCTTTTTAAATTACGTGTAGCTTATTCATTTTCCGAGCGTTTTTAAATTCAAGAGAAGGTAGAGGTGGACGTGAATTTACAAAATATATTATTTTTATCAAACTTCTTTTTTAATTCTTTAAATCCAGCCAATTCCTACCAAGAAAAATATTAAAATTTAAGTTTCTAATGAATAGACTAACCACTTCATAACATTGGCAAACTTATCCGGCGAGCTATTATTAAAAGAATCAGAAAGTTTTTTGTAAAATTCTTTCCACAAACATCTTCTTTAATAAAGCCACCTAATGCGTTAGCCTTAACTTAACTTTAGCAAAAATATAACCAAAGTCTTTTAAAGCTTTAATGCGATAAAGAGTGTTATTATAAAATACATGTGTTTCATTTATTTTTATTAAAGCAAATTCTTTCCTTTAAAAAGATTATAGCCTTTTATCTAACAGCGTTTTTTGCTATAAAATTCAAATTATCTATCCGCTCAACTAAAAGAACTTTTATTGTTTAGCTTTGCTGCTTTTTTCAAAGAGATGTGGGCTTTCAAGAATAAGCTTTTCTCGTGCTTTTTGTAACTGTTTAATGACTTCATCAATCTTTGATGGAGAACAAAAAGATTCTTGGCTATTTAACAAATGCAGCCTCTCCTTTCCTTCATATAAACATTGCATCTGAGATTGAAGTATTCTAACTTCTTGAAAAAAAAGACGTCCTGTTTCCCTAAAACCATTATTAAGTGCAAAAAGTTGATCGGAAATGGATAGCAAAATTTGTTTTAAAAAACGCTCATTTTCTTGGCGTTTACGATATTCTAAAATAAGAGCATGGCTTATCTCATCTAACTGTTTTTTTGTAGAATCAATTTGACGCAATAAATTTGGTTTTTCCCCCATATCACCTTTTCTCACCTTCACAAGCATAGCATGAATGTCTAACAACTTAATTGCGGAATGAGATAAATAGTCAACAACTGTAGGCGTATTAACATAGCATTTCCGTGCAATCATCACAAACCCACCTAATGACTGTTTTTTACATTCATCCCGCCATTTATTTTTCATTTTACAAAGCCATTCTAAAGAAAGTGCTAAAAAATATTACCTCCAATACATTATTCGATGGAACCCCTTCTCCCTTTTTCACTATCAACGTGGAATCCGTGTAGAGAGAAAATGTACAGGTGTATACAGGATAAGATGTGTTGTTTTCTCCAACACACTACTACCATCAGCAAGAAGGGCTTGACTAGGTGACAATTCTGTACCTTGCATAATTGTGGAAGCCAAAGAACCTTCTCGAGAAAGAGCCATCAACGTTGGCGAAGATGCAAAGACATTGTGTGCTCCCCCATCCACATGAGAAAAATCAAGAACAGCTATTCCATTTTTACGCAACATTTCAATATCTGAGCCATCGCCCACACGATGATGTCCACCCGTAAGACGTCCTGAAACCGCGAGAGCTTTATCCGCTCTGGATACTAAAATAGCTGTTGGCTGCGGGAGTTTTTTTATATCATTAAGTTGGCGCTCAAATACATCAACATCAATGTCTGGTGCAGCCATTAATAAACTTGTAATACGACGAATAGGCTTATATTTTTTCTGTAGAGCTAAAGTTCTAAATGCTTCCATTATAACAAAATTGCCCATAGAATGTGCAATAACCGAAATCTGATCAGCATTGGTTTCACTAATAAGTGTTAAAAGCTCTATCAATCCGTCACGGGCAAAATTAGCACTGTCACGATCATAAATATAAAGAGGAACAGATCCGGCGGAAGGCCACGAATAATGCACAGCGACAACATTTAAAGAATAATCGTGTGTAAACTGTGCTGTACGAAATGTACCATCTGCAAAATTATTATTATACCCATGGATAAAAAGAAAAATTTCTCTTTTTCCTTTTGGCTTTTTTTCTAAAGCAGCATTTAATTGCTGTTTAAACTGTTCTTTATTATCGTATTTTTGCAATGCTACTGCTGAAAAATACTTATCATGCGTAGGTTTATACGCATTTATTTCAACAACTCCCTTTATATGTTGCTGAGGAATTCCTACGTCAACACGATTATAATGTACTTTATTTGATCGCTCTGCACCATAAGGTTGAGCGTAATTATTTTGCATCATACGACTTGTTGCAACATACACTGGAACGATAGCTTTTGGAAAAAACCGTTTTCCTTCAACTTCCCTTTCTACTGCAGTCATAGAAGGAGTTGCATGCACTCCATGCCAAAGTACAGCACGTGAATCACTACATGCTGACAATAAAGAAATACAAATAAGAAGTGTTAAATATCTAAGAATCATTATACTTCTCACTGCAACTTCGCCCCACCCTATAAAAATATAACATTTCAAATGCACAGATAAAGTAATAAAAAATGAAACATTATTAATAACACATCAACAAATAACATACAAAAAAGATTTCTCTATAATGCGCATCTCCCCCTCTCTCTACATAACTTCATCTCATTACAGAGAGACTCACTGCTAATTGGTGCGGTCGAGAAGACTCGAACTTCCACGGGTTGCCCCACAGCGACCTCAACGCTGCGCGTCTACCAATTCCGCCACGACCGCACGTGGAAAGAAAAACATTTTGGTTTTTAGCCTTTAACAAATCATAAAGAAAGGTACAAGCCAATTCTCTTCTTCTCATAATTTATTTTTATCCGGATGCTTTATAAATTAACAGAGATTACTAAAAATATGGACTTTACTATGATCTTTGAATCATCATCATAAAATGTGCTTGTGCAGCTTGATCTTTTTCATAATAACCATGAAAGTTTTTTGTAATTGTTGTAGAACCCTGTTTTTGGATTCCTCTCATAGCCATACACATGTGCTCAGCCTCAATCAATACTGCTACACCATGAGGCTTCAGATACGTTTTTAACGCATGAGCCACTTGCGCTGTCATAGATTCTTGTGTTTGTAAACGGCGAGAAAAAATATCTACAACACGTACAATTTTTGAAAGGCCAACAATTTTTTTATTAGGAAGATATGCTATATGTGCTTTCCCAATAATCGGGATCATATGATGCTCACAGTGTGAATAGAAAGGTATATTTTTTACGATCACGGCTTCATTGTATCCTGAAACCTCTTCAAAAACTGCGCCTAAGGTTTCTTTAACCGATTGACTATAACCATTAAAAAGCTCGCGATATGCCTTGGCTATACGTCTTGGAGTATCTAAAAGCCCTTCTCTATTTGGATTTTCCCCTATCCATAAGAGTAATGTACGAATCGCTTCTTCCACCTCTTCAATACTCGGACGCTTTTCTTCAGATAAAAAAGAATCCTTTGCGTCTTCTTTAACAACATTACGCATTCAAAAACTCCAAGCTTACTCTATACAAAGCATTTGCTCCATACCTATTTCATTTTGTATAATCTCTATATAAACGAATTAAAAGTTTAAACAATCACGACTCTTAAAATTTCAGACAATAGCGCATGATTGATAATATTTATAATGATAAAATACTTAAATATGCTGCACATATAAGCAAAATTGGGCGTCTTAATAATCCTGATGCAACATCAAGAAAACATGCACACCTTTGTGGTTCGACAGTCACTGTAGATTTAAAAGTGGAAAATGGTATTATTATGGGTTTTGCCCATGAAATACACGCATGTGTGCTAGGGCAAGCTTCGGCTTCACTTTTAGCATCTCATATCATCGGACAAACAACACAAGATCTTAAAATATTGCGTGAAGTTATCTATCAAATGCTAACGCAAAATGGTCCTTCTCCTCAAGCTCCATTTGAGGATTTTTCTTGCTTACAGCCCATTAAAGACTATAAAGTACGCCATGCAGCAACACTACTACCTTTCGATGCAACGATAGACTGCATTCAAAAAATTGAAGAAAAATAAATGTTCAAATCACAATCTCGACAAAAAAAATTGACTCGAAATTACACAGGCACTTGGCAAAAAACACCCGGACGATTATTAGGTATTTTCTTAATACGTTTCTATCAAATAACACTTTCAAGTCTTATAGGCAATCAATGTCGCCATGCCCCGACTTGTTCAGAATATACATATGAAGCGATTGCACGCCATGGGCTTTGGGCTGGTGCATGGATGGGACTCTTTCGTATCATGCGTTGTGGTCCCTTTGGAACAAATGGCTTTGATCCAGTACCTATTTCTCTTGCAGATTCTTGCTGTTTTTATAAACCTTGGCATTACTGGAAAATTTCTGACAAACACAACAAATAATTCTTTTCTTTTTTTGTATGTATTGATAAAAAAGCCAGTCTATAAGCTTTTTACTCAATTTTCACGAAACCATCCGCAATCGTTAGCGGAATTGGATTAAAAGGGTCTTTTTATGTCTTGCTCTATTTCTCTTTTTTTTCCCGATGGTTCAAAACGTAATTACCCTGCCGAAATGACAGGCTTGGAATTAGCAGAATCCATTTCTAAATCACTCGCAAAAAAAGCAGTCGCCTATAATCTTGATGGTATCACGCGAGACTTATCGGATCCATTGAGACAATCTGGCCAAGTAGAAATTATTACCCGAGAAGATTCACGCGCTCTTGAGCTCATAAGACATGATTGCGCCCATGTCCTTGCTGAAGCAGTACAAGAACTCTTTCCTGAAACGCAAGTAACAATAGGTCCTGTCATTGAAAATGGATTCTATTATGATTTTGCACGCCAACAACCTTTTACATTAGATGATCTCACCGTCATTGAAAAGAAAATGCGTGAAATTATCCAACGCAATAAACCTTTTAGAAAAGAAATTTGGTCTCGTGAAAAAGCAAGAAAAATTTTTTCTGAGAAAAAGGAATTTTATAAAGTTGAACTTATTGATAGCATTCCTGAAAATCAAGATTTAAAAATTTATTATCAAGGAAAATGGTTTGATCTTTGCCGCGGACCGCACATGCAATCTACAGGGCAAATTGGGAATGCTTTCAGATTAATGAAAGTCGCAGGAGCTTATTGGCGTGGCGATGCTAATAATCCAATGCTCACGAGAATTTATGGAACAGCATTTGCAAATGAAAATGACTTAAAAGCCTACCTCCATATGCTAGAAGAAGCTAAAAAACGTGATCATCGCCGCTTGGGACGTGAAATGGACTTATTTCATTTTCAAGAAGAAGGGCCAGGAATGATTTTTTGGCACAAAAAAGGTTGGAAAATGTTCCAAAATTTGATCAACTATATGCGTAGACGCCTTGATGATCATCAATATGCTGAAGTTAATGCACCACAAGTTCTCGATAGGTCACTCTGGGAAACATCTGGCCATTGGGGCTGGTATAAGGAGAATATGTTCAAAGTAATTCCAGCAGCAGAAGATTCAGATCATGGAAATATTTATGCCCTTAAACCAATGAATTGCCCTGGTCATGTGCAAATTTTTAAACATGGTTTAAAATCTTATCGTGATTTGCCTATTAGACTTGCTGAATTTGGACTTGTTCATCGTTATGAACCTTCAGGCTCTTTACATGGTCTTATGCGTGTACGTGGTTTTACGCAAGATGATGCGCATATTTTTTGTACTGATGAACAATTAGCCGATGAATGTCTCAGTATTAATGATCTCATTTTATCAACTTATGCTGATTTTGGTTTTAAAGAAATTAGTCTTAAGCTTTCAACACGTCCAGAAAAACGAGTTGGATCTGATGCATTATGGGATCATGCAGAAAGTATCATGGAATCTGTCCTTAAAACGATTGAAACAAAATTTGCAGGACAAATCAAAACAAGCATCCTTCCCGGGGAAGGAGCATTTTATGGTCCAAAATTTGAATATACATTAAAGGATGCTATCGGTCGTGAATGGCAATGTGGAACAACACAAATAGACTTTAATCTCCCTGAACGTTTTGGTGCATTCTATATTGATAAAGATTCAGAAAAACGTCAACCTGTTATGATCCACCGTGCTATTTTTGGATCAATGGAGCGTTTTCTAGGTATATTAATCGAAAATTTTGCTGGACATATGCCACTTTGGCTTGCTCCTGAACAAGTGGTTGTTGCAACAATTACGTCCGAAGCAAATGAATATGCCCAAAAAATAACGGCAAAACTTAAAGCTATTGGGCTTTCCGCAAAAATAGATCTACGCAATGAAAAAATTAACTATAAAATACGAGAACATTCTTTACAAAAAGTCCCCGTAATTTTGGTATGTGGCAAACGTGAAGCTGAAACAAACAGCGTAAATATGCGCCGCTTAGGAAGTACAAATAAAACCCTTTTATCTGTAGAAGATGTGATTAAACAACTCTCAAATGAGGCAACACCTCCGGATTTGCAACGCGTAATAAATGCATAACATCACAGAAGATGGCGAGACGTTAATTTTTTACTATAAAATCTTCAATTTTTGTACAAAATGAACCGATTTGATATTGTAGTGTGTTTTTGTTTCATGCACGATTACCTATCACCAGAAAGAATCACGTGATCACTCTCTACAAGGTGGATTGGTAAAAAGTTAAATGTAAAGCTATGAGCTGTTTAAATGCGAAAATCATAGACAATTGAAAATTAATAACAACATTAATCTTTTACCTTTATAAGGAAAAGGTGGTGCTATTATCATGGATAGATTATTACGATAATTATAGCAACATCAAGAAAGAAGAGTGAAAACAAGATTATATTTATTAATAAAAAATATGTAAAATTAGCTGAACAATGATATGTCTTAATTTATGAGATAAGCCCTTATAAAAAACAAGATATTGATTTATAATGATAATATATTGTTATTCATATTAAATAAGGTCTCAAATATCATAGGATTCTCTCATTTTAAATATGTTTATGTTGAATCTATCAAAATCATTTGCTTGCACTAAACAAGCGGAATGAGTGTCTGGATAAAAATTATGGAGAAAGGACTTTAAAAATGCCCACAATGAACCGACTCAAGTGCTAAGAATTGTTGCAATCATTGAGGGCAGACTAAACTATAATGATGATGCTGACTTGCTCCTTCATAAGTGTAAAAATACTGGTACTCAATGAATTTACCTTTATATCATTCACGAGGCATCATGGTAAAATAAGCTTAAGGAACCTTAAGAAACATCTCTTTAAAACAACTGCATGAATTGATAAACCAACGGCATTCTACATCCCTCAATCTACACTGATGAGATATTACCTTAACTTTTATACAACCAAATAAAAGAAAAATGGCAAAACTCAGCGTTTATTCTTTCTCTTCTTCATATTTTACCAAATAAAAAATGCGTTAAATATACACATACGATACACTACTACTCATTGAACATATAAAATCTAGGCACACCCATAAAACGTCTAAATATCTATGAAACATATTGCCACGCTAGACGCTAGATATTGATTTATAAAATAATTTCAAAACACATGTTTTGCTAAAAAAGAAACACATATAAAATAAAAAATATTATTGTTATCGTGCTCTATCAAGAACACGCTTACATTCAATGAGTTCAAACAGGATTTCTTGCAACAATGCTTTATCAGTTTTATCTTTGTAAAGATTCACAGAACCGACAGATATTTCTTCCTCATTTCTCATGAAACTCAAAAGTCCAAAAGAAGATTTCTTAGACTTATTGCTAGCATTTTCAGAAGTTTGTCCTGCATGTTTCTTCTCTATGACTACATTCATAGCATCAAGATCACCATTACCCAATGCAGTCACAAAAGCAACACCATTTTCTTTCAAAAAGCGTTGCACACCTTTTATCGTATAACCCTGATCATATAATAACTGCTTAATACCATTGAGCAAATCAACATCGACCGGACGATAATAGCGCCTTCCCCCTCCACGTTTCATTGGTTTAATCTGCCTAAAACGTGTTTCCCAGAATCTTAAGACATGCTGCGGAAGCTCCAATAACTCGGCTACTTCGCTAATTGTGCGAAAAGCATCAGAGCTTTTATCCATTTTGCAACACCTTACTTATAACAAAATAAATTACTTTACAATGACTCATTCTGTCTCAATTTCTCAACAAGATTAGTCAAAAATAAGACCATCATTGACGACTTACTCAATAGTCTTTTTCTAAAAAACAAAGACCTTCATTTTATCACCTTTTTTACAAATACCAAACATACCATGGCATTTATTTATGAGATATCATTTTTTCTGTCTTGCACGATGCGAATCTAAAATTCTCTGTTTAAGGACATTGGCAGCCTTAAACGTCACAACACGTCGCGGTGGAATAGGTGCTTCAACACCTGTTTTTGGATTGCGTCCAACACGTTCATTTTTACTACGAACCTGAAAAGTTGCAAAAGAAGATAATTTAACCGCTTCACCTCTTACAAGTGAGTTGCAAATCTCATCCAAAACCAATTCGACTAAAGCTGCTGATTCAGTATGTGACAAGCCCACTCTTTTACAAACTACGCTCGCTAAATCTGCACGCGTTACTGTCTTACTTGTCATTATAACCACCTATTAAAATATTAAAAATTACAAAATGACTTATACGTTTTCTTGAAATATGGTCAAGTAGCCATAATTTACCAACGAATAAGAATTGCTCCCCATGTAAATCCACCTCCCATGGCTTCTAACATGATAAGATCTCCTTCTTTTATTTTTCCACCGCAAACAGCTGTTGTTAAAGCCAACGGAACTGATGCCGCAGACGTATTACCATGTTGATCAACGGTAATCACAACTTTATCTAGTGAAATTCCCAGTTTTTTAGCAGATGCTTCAATAATGCGCTTATTAGCCTGATGAGGGACAAACCAATCCAGTTGTGAAGAATCCATACCTACAGCTGCAAAACAATCATCAACCACATCCGTTATCATACCAACAGCATATTTAAAAACTTCTCGTCCTTCCATACGCAAATAGCCTGTCGTTTGTGTTGTTGAAGGTCCACCATCAACATATAGCTTATCTATATAAGCACCATTAGAGCGCAGTTTCGCAGACAATATACCACGCTCAAAAGCAAGCCTCCCCTCAATTTCTTGTGCTTCCAAAATAGCAGCACCTGCACCATCACCAAACAAAACACATGTCGTACGATCTTCCCAATCTAAAATTCGAGAAAATGTATCGGATCCAATAACTAAAATTCTTTTAGCTGCTCCACACCGTAAATAAGAATCTCCTGTTGTTAAAGCAAAAATAAAACCAGAACAAACAGCTTGAATATCAAAAGCAAATCCATGGCTCATTCCCAAAGCACACTGAATTTCAACAGCAGAAGCAGGAAAAGTTCGATTCGGGGTGGACGTTGCTAAAATAATACAATCAATGTCTTTTATTGTTAAACCAGCATTTGTAAGTGCTGCTTGCGCAGCCTCAACTCCTAAAGAAACAGTTGTTTCATTTTCACTAGCAATATAACGTTGGCGTATTCCTGTACGCTGAACAATCCACGAATCTGACGTTTCAATAAACTTTGCAATCTCATCATTTGATAAACTTCTTTTAGGCAAAACACTTCCTACACCACGTATAATTGACCGAATCATTCAGCTCTTACCTTTTCTCCAAATTTTTCATTTCTATTATAAGAGCTTGTCATAAGGACTCCTCATTCACCGTCGCTTCATCTTCTTGGTCAAAAAGTGTTTCTTTATTCTCATGAAACCGTCGCAAATCAGCAGTTATTTTTTTCAAAAGTCCATTATTAACCATCTCATAACCAACGCGGATAGCAGAAGCAAAACCGTTAGCATTAGCACTCCCATGGCTTTTGATCACAACACCATTCAACCCCAAAAGCACTCCTCCATTCACCCTCTCTGGATCCATTTTGTGTTTCAGCGTACGAAAAGCACCCCGCGATAAAAAATAACCAAGAGATGTTAAAAAAGAACTGCGCAGTGCAGAGTTTAAAATCTCTCCTATCTGTCGTGCAGTTCCTTCTGCGGTTTTTAAAGCAATATTACCAGAAAACCCCTCTGTTACAACAACATCGACTGTTCCTTTTCCAATGTCATTGCCCTCAACAAATCCTTTATATTCCAATCCTTCTAATTGCACTTCACGCAATATCATTCCTGCTTTTTTTATTTCATAAAGTCCTTTAACCTCTTCCACCCCTACATTTAAAAGCCCAACACTTGGTCTTTCAGTGTGATATAAAGCGCGAAACATACCCGCTCCCATAACCGCTAAATCAACCAACTGACTAGCAGAAGCACCAATTGTTGCTCCAATATCTAAAACGATACTCTCACTGCGAAGTGTTGGCCAGATACCCGCAATACCAGGACGCTCAGCCTCTGCTAACATTTTCAAACAAAAATAAGACATGGCCATGAGTGCACCCGTATTACCAGCAGAAATGCAAGCATCAGCTTCACCATTTTTTACCGCTTCAATGGCGTACCACATTGATGATTTACCACGTCCATTACGAAGTGCTTGGCTTGGCTTTTCATCCATGCGTGTATAGCTTTCTGTAGGGCAAAAGCGCGATACAGAATCCAAACAAGGATATTTTTTTAAAACCGGACGAACAGCCTCCTCTATTCCATAAAACAGAAAATAAATATTTGATAAATATTTTTGTACAATTGCTGCTCCTGCAATAGCTGCTTCTGGACCGTAATCACCGCCCATGACATCCACAGAAATTCTAATCACGCTTGCATATCCCACATCTTTTCATTTACATCTTTAAACACATATTATGATTTTTGGCTCTTGAACACTCACAAAGCACATCTTGCGAAAATCGCTCCGCAGAAAATACCGTTTAGCATACAATAGATATTTTTTTATGTTTTTACAATCACTTCCAATTTTTCAAAACAGAAAATGGCGAGAATTTTTGCTCTGCTTCTTCTAAATTTTCAACCATATTCATCTTTATCCCTTCTTTACGTGGATAATGATTAATAGACAACTCAAAAAACTCTTCCATGATTGCACCAATATCAATTTTATCATCATAAAACACTTCAGGAGTATCAAGCCCCTCCACATCTAAAAACAATTCTCCTGTATCCTCTGATATTTTGGGCTTCATCAAATTTGAATCTTTAGGAACAAAAACAACCTCAATATTTTCACAAAGGATATTTTCTAATGGTTCTAATGTAACAACACATAACTGTAGTATACGCGCTTGCAACAGACCTTTTATACGCACTCCGCCTTTTTGCCACGGGAAAATATGGAATTTTCCCTCACAAGATTTTACTTCAATTAAATCATGGTTCTGAGCTAAATGTGTACATTCTTTTTTGTTTGCACAAAGATGAACCCTTATACCTTTAACAGGTAGAGAACGTACAGATATTGGATAAGCCAAAGCAAATGTCATTTGAGGAACATTCATTGACAACTCCTAAACATAAAAAAGCATAAAGCACTGTGTTTTTATTTATCTCAAGTATTCATGCATTTTTTTCTTTTCTAAAGAAATTCTATATGGCATAATTTGCTTTATAACAGGGAAACTCAGTGTAAGCTACGGTAGATTAAGCTAAAATTAGAAAAAACTTGAGGTTGCCTTCTTGTCCTACATCTTAGTATAAAAGGAGATATCATTGTTTCAAATGCCTCACATAATAGCCTTAATCAAACGTAAATTATTGATTGGTCTATCAACAGCAAGCATAGGAATGCTCGCTGGGTGTAGTCTTCTTGATTCTTCAGGTTCAAGCCAAATTTATAGAGAGGGCTATGTTCTTGATAAAAATGCTCTAAGTTCTATTTCTCTTGGCTCAAGTCAAGAGCAAGTTCTTTTAACTTTAGGGACCCCTTCATTAAAAACAAAATATGATAATGAAGTTTTTTATTACATCTCACAGACACGCTATCGTGGGATGCAGTTTATGAAAACAAAGATTATTGATCGCAAAGTGTTAGCCATTTACTTCAATAAAAATAATCAGGTTGCAAAAGTTGCTAATTACGGATTACAAGACGGTCAGGTATTTGATTTTATTACACAAACAACGCCAACTGTAACAAAAGAACATCCTTTCTTAATTCAAATTATAAAAGGCCCTGCGACTTTACCACCCCATAATTAAATCATATAGTCTGCATACCTTCTCAATATTATTAGGTCTGATATTATCATACCTAATAATGGGGGGTAGTTTTTAGAGGCGGACTTTTTTTGCCATACTGTCGAGAACTGCATTAACAAGTTTTGGCTCATCGCTTTCAAAAAACGCCTTTGCTATGTCAACATATTCATTCATAACAACCGCAACAGGAACATCTTTACGGTTGATCAACTCCCATAAACCTGCTCGTAAAATTGCTCGCAATATAGAATCAAGACGTGAAAGAGACCACTCTGCAGAAAGCTGTTGATGAAGCAGAGGATCAAGCTTCTTTTGATCTTTTACAACACCCGTTATAATAGCCAAAAACCATTGAAAATCAGCTTCAAGATACTGGTCTCCATCAATATCTTTTCCCAAACGATAAGCCTCATACTCAGCGGCCGTTTCCATCACCCCCGAACCCACGATATCCATTTGATAGAGCGCTTGAACTGCAGCGAGTCTTGCTGCTCCACGTTTATTGGCTGAACGCGGAAAATGTCTGCTGTTTATATCAGCCATATTTAACGACTATCTCCAAATCTCTTTTTTAGAGCGATCATACATAAAGCAGCTTCAGCTGCAAAACTACCTTTATTTTTATCATCTAGTTTTGCACGCACCCATGCTTGTTCTTCGTTTTCAACAGTCAAAATACCATTTCCGATAGCCAAGTGCTGATGAACCGTTAAATCCATCAATGCACGACAAGAATCATTAGCAACAATTTCAAAGTGATATGTTTCACCCCGAATAACACAACCAAGAGCAACATAACCATCATAAGATATCTTATTTTGTTCAGCAAAAGCTATTGCACTTGGTATTTCTAATGCTCCAGGAACCGTTACAACATCATAACTGGCTTCAGCTTTTTGCAAAGTATCCACTGCACCTCTCAAAAGCGCATCAGAAATCTCCTCATAAAAACGTGCTTCAACAATCAATACGTGAGGCTTTTTACGTATCTCTTTCATCATAATAGAATTCCACAAAAAACGAATCAAAAAAATCAAGGTTATAAAGCATAAAATTCTGAAAATGATCAATAAAGTTTTAACTTATTCATCTTCTTTTTTTAGCGTAAGAAGTTTTGTAGCATAACGAGCAAGTTGATCAATTTCCAAATTAACCCGATCTCCAATTTTAGCTTGTCTCCACGTTGTTATTTCAAGTGTATGGCGAATAATAAGAACATCAAAAACACAATCCTCAACACCATTAACAGTCAAAGACGTCCCATTAAGTGCAATAGATCCCTTATTGACAATGAAAGGCATAAATTGTCTTGAAACTTTTAAATAAAAACGAATTGCATCCCCTTCATTTTTTTGCTCAATGATTTCAGCCAAACCATCAATATGACCAGAAACCAAATGTCCTCCCATTTCATCACCCAATCGAAGCGAACGTTCCAAATTAACAAAAGTTCCTTTTATCCATTGTGCAAGATTCGTTAAACGTAATGTTTCTTCCCACGCCTCGACAACAAACCAATTGGAATCTTCTTGTTTTAATCCTCGCTCTACAATCGTCAAACAAATTCCTGAACAAGCAATTGATGCGCCAATTGCTAAGCTTTCTATAGCATAGCGTGTAGAAATCTTTAAACGCATCCCCTGCTTTAAAGGTTGAACATCTTCAACACAACCAATATCCGTTATAATTCCTGTGAACATAATGTCTTACGTCTCCATTTATAAAAACGGTCATTTCCAAACATTCTTGTCTCAATCTCATGAAACTGCGAGAGATAATTTCCAAAATGAGGGGCTTCAATACGATTTTTTCCTAAAACAATGGGGGTATAAAAACATATCAAATGATCAACACAACCAGCATTCAAAAACTTTTCCCCTGTCTTTACGCCCCCTTCCAATAAAACACTATTAATCCCATGTTTATAAAGCATCTGTAAAAGAGCAAAGGGTTCTACATAACCATTGTTCATCTCTACCGAATAAACAGACACACCATATTGCTTCAATGCATTTTTTTTGCTTTTCTTTGAAAGATCCACACCACAAATAACCCATGTAGGAATTTTCATGGCTGTTTGGACAACTTTTGCATCAAGGGGGATAGATAAATCTGCATCCAAAATAATACGAATTGGTGAGCGCATCTCCATCCCTGGCAAGCGGCAATTAAGTTGTGGATCATCTGCTAATATAGTACCAATACCAACAAGGATAGCATTATTTTGAGCACGTAGAATATGCGTATGGGCATGAGAAAGTTTTCCACTAATTTTTACGCTGCCCTTCTCTCTTTTTCCAACACCATTATCGGCGGAAATTGCCATTTTAAAAGTGACCGCACAGCGTTGTATCTTCCTTATGCACCAATGCGTCCATAAGGATTCAAATGCCTCTTCAGCTAAAATGCCCTCAACCACTTCAATACCCGCCGCTCGCAAAAGAGCAATACCATGACCATCAACACGCTTGTCACAATCAGTCAGTGCAACAACAACTCGAGAAATACCTGAATCAATAAGTGCATTCACACACGGCGAAGTTTTTCCATAATGCGCACAAGGTTCTAAAGTAACATAAGCAGTCGCTCCTTGAGCCAAAGAACCAGCCATGTGTAAAGCTTGCACTTCCGCATGAGGACTCCCATGAATAGCTGTTACACCATAGCCAACAATAAATGCCCCCGCACTATTATCGTTTCGCACAATTAACGTACCAACGGAAGGATTCTCACCTGTAAGACCGACATGACGTTCCGCTAAACGAATAGCAGCAGCCATAAACCGTTCATCTTGCACTTTTTCATTCATCAAAACGAGATTCTGTATCCGCGATACCCTTTGACAATTCATCTATAACATCGTGAAAATCGCTTGCATTACGAAAATCTCGATACACAGAAGCAAAACGAATATAAGCAATATCATCAATTCTTTTCAATGCTTCCATCACAAGATGTCCAATTTTTTCTGAAGCAATCTCTGGTTCTCCCAAACTTTCAAGCTGGCGCACAATACCAGAAACTGCTCGTTCAATATGATCAGGATCAATATTGCGCTTACGTACAGCCACATCAACTGATCGCATTAACTTATCACGATCGAATGGTTCACATCGTCCACTTTTTTTAGCAACTAAGAGCTCACGCAACTGAACACGTTCAAAAGTTGTAAAACGACCACCACAAACGGAACACACACGGCGGCGGCGAATCACTGCCCCCTCTTCTGCTGGACGTGAGTCTTTAACCTGTGTATCCTCATATTGGCAGTAAGGACAGCGCATCTTTTGTGTCCTTAACGAGTGCTAAGATAAGAGTAAAGAGGGAATTGATTCGTTATATCTTTTACCTTTTTCTCAACAGCCATTTCAACGGCATAATTATCTTCATCACTTTTTGCGCTCCGAAGACCATCAAGAACTTCTGAAATCAGATGACCAACTTGAATAAACTCTTTTTCTAAAAAACCACGCGTTGTGGCAGCAGGTGATCCCAAGCGAATTCCCGATGTTATAGATGGCGTTTCAGAATCAAAAGGAATACCATTTTTATTGCAGGTAATATGAGCGCGTCCCAAAGCCAATTCAGCACGTTTACCTGTTAGATTTTTGGAACGTAAATCAACCAACAACAAATGATTATCTGTACCACCAGAAACAATATTAAAACCATTACTCTGTAATATTTTTGCTAAAGTTTTCGCATTAGCGACAACATTGGCACTGTAACTCTTAAAAGAAGGACGCAAAGCCTCCTCAAACGCAACAGCCTTTGCGGCAATCACATGCATTAAAGGACCACCTTGAAGACCAGGGAAAATTGCAGAATTAATTTTTCTAGATAAAGCCTCATCATTTGTCAATATTAAACCACCACGAGGACCTCGAAGCGACTTATGCGTTGTTGTTGTTACAATATGCGCATGCGGAACAGGTGAAGGATGCACGCCACCAGCAACAAGACCGGCAATATGAGACATATCCACGAGTAGATGAGCACCAATCTCATTTGCAATTTCACGAAATCGTTTCCAATCCCATAGCCGTGGATAAGATGAGCCACCCGCTATAATAAGTTTGGGCTTACGTTCTTTTGCAAGCTGCTCCACCTCATCCATATCAATAATCTGATCTTCTTGACGCACACCATAGGAAACAACATCAAACCATTTTCCTGACATATTAACAGATGAACCATGCGTAAGGTGACCACCAGCATTTAAATCTAATCCCATAAATGTGTCACCAGGCTGAAGCAAAGCTAAAAAGACAGCTTGATTCATTTGGCTACCAGAATTAGGCTGTACATTTGCAAAAGCAGCACCAAAAAGCTGTTTTGCCCTTTCAATGGCTAAATCTTCAACGACATCAACAAATTGACACCCGCCATAGTAGCGCTTTCTTGGATAACCTTCTGCATACTTATTAGTTAAAACAGAACCCTGCGCTTCAAGAACCGCTCTTGAAACAATATTCTCTGAAGCAATCAGCTCAATTTCATGTTGTTGACGCTCAAACTCCCCTCTAATTGCATCAAAGATTGCACCATCAACAGTTTGCAAATTATCATTAAAAAAGCGCTTTTGTGCGTCATTTTCTTGCTGAGTCATAAAACACGTTCCTAACATAAAAAAATAAAGTCACTGAACGATAACACAGCAAACCATGCAAACCAAACATTTTAAACCACTTACACTCAAAAATAATGATGCAAATATTTATCTTATTCTTTGTTATAAAAACAGCTAAAAACCTCCTTCTCAAGAATGGTAAAAATGAGATTACATTTCTTCTTTTACACTCTTATTTGTTTACACCTTTTACAAAAGGTATCTATAATTTAATGATTAAAAATAATTTATAATGTGAAAAGCTGAATATAATAGGCAAAGTTAATACAAGGCAAATAAGAATGCTAACCAAAGTTTTTATTGATGGTGAACATGGCACAACCGGACTACAAATACAAAAACGCTTAGAGAGGCGTACAGATTTAAAACTACTCTCTCTTGCTCATAAAGATCGCCATAATGTTCATCTGCGACAAGACTATCTTAATCAAGCCGATATTGCTATTTTGTGTCTTCCAGATGATGCTGCACGCGAAACAGTTCATTGGCTTAAAAAAAATAAAAACATTAGGATTATTGATAGCTCGACAGCCCACCGTGTTGCACCAAACTGGGTTTACGGTTTTCCTGAAATGACAGCAGGACAAAGAAAGCGCATCCAAGCAGCACATTATGTAACCAATCCCGGATGCTACCCTACCGGTGCTATTAGTTTGATTCGCCCACTCCGTGAAGCAGGACTGCTAGACGCCTATTATCCCATCTCGATTAATGCAATCTCCGGCTATACCGGTGGTGGAAAACAGTTGATTTTACAAATGGAAAATCAATCTCAACAAAATATTCAGGAAAATTATTTTATCTATGGTCTTAATCTTGAACACAAACATGTGCCAGAAATCAAAATCTATGGACAAATCAATCAAACCCCACTTTTTATACCAAGTGTTGGTCGTTTTCCCCAGGGAATGATTGTGAATCTTCCTCTGCATCGCCATTTATTCACAAAATCAGCAAACTGTTCTGATTTGCGCGAAATTCTCGCAAACCATTATGATGGACAAAATACCATTTTAGTTGCATCACAAGAAGAAACTGTTTCACTTCAAAGACTTAATCCAGAGTGTTTAGGCAATAAAGATGATATGAAACTGTTCGTATTTGGAAATGATCGTGAAGGTATTTTTAATCTTAGCGCCATATTCGATAATTTAGGAAAAGGCGCATCAGCTGCGGCTATCCAAAACCTCGATTTAATGCTTTCAAGCAACTAAACCTCCCTAAACACATACTTTTATTCAACAACGCGATATGCCCCTTTCGTTGCTCGCCAGTGCGCAACCGCAAAACATAACACTGCTAGTGCCATACTTTGATGAATAAGCGCTAAACTTATCGGAACCTCGTGTAACAGTGTTAAGATACCCAAGAGTGCTTGAATAATAATCATAACACAGATAAAAAATGCACGACGAGAATGGGTTGAATGTGGAACATTTTTTTGTACATAGAAAGCATGAATAACTGCGACAATAAATAAAAAATAAGCAAAAAACCGATGAATAAATTGAACCATTAAGGAATTTTCGAATAAATTGAGCCAAACAGGACGATGCTGCAACAATCCATCAGGAATAATCTGCCCATCCATAAGAGGCCATGTATTATAAACTTTTCCAGCATGAAGCCCTGCAACCAAAGCTCCAAAATAAATCTCTATCAAGACGAGAATAACAAGCCAAGCCGCAAAATATTGCACCTTTTGATTTGCTGGTTTTTCTGAGTATTCTGCAAGTCCTCGAGATAAATAAGTAACAAAAACAATAACAAAACATGCCGTTATAAGATGAAATGCCAAACGATATTGGCTCACACTTGTTAAATCACTTTCCCCAATCCCTGAAGAAACCATCCACCAACCAATAAAACCTTGAAAGGCGATAAGAATAGGCACGACAATAAGCGGGAGTAAGATATTTTTTTCAACACGCTTAGTCGCCCAAAACCAAATGAGCCCCAATAAAGCGACAAGACCAACAAGACGCCCAAGAACACGATGCGCCCATTCCCACCAAAAAATGACCTTAAAAGCACTTAAGGTCATATCAGAATTAAACAGCTTATATTGTGCTATCTGTTGATATTTTAAAAATTCCTCTTGCCATTGATCCACACCAATCGGTGGAATAACGCCGTGTATTGGCTTCCATTCGGTTATAGATAATCCTGATCCCGTCAAACGAGTAGCGCCACCCACTAAGACAATTGCTAAACAAAGCAATAAAATAGAATAAAGCCACATCTGTATTTGTTTTCTATTTTTCTTTTGCACGGGCGTTAAAATACTATTGTTTAATCTCTTTACTGCCATCTCTGATTGCCCCACGCTTCTCTCCAACTACAATGTATTTTAAAATTTAAACATTAAATCTTTGTGTATTTTAGTATGTACTATAACTTTAACAAAAAACAAACGTACCACTATAACATGCGATACATATTTCTTTTTTACGAAGTTTATGATGCAACAACGCGATAAACAGTCTTTGGAAAGGTGCTTACCATCCGCATCATCCATTCTTGTTCATTAAGAACAGTATTACAAATATAATAGTCTGTTAGCTCTGCAAATTGCTCAAATCCATATTTTGGTTCGCTTGTCATCTCTAGGATGATAAAGTCATATTCTTTTTTAAATTCTTGTAATATATAAGAAATGTCATTTGAAAAATCTTGTGCAGAAATAGTACTTGTTAACCCCTGAGGGAGAATATCGACCCCCGTATCATAATCACGGTAAATAACATCATGCAACTGGGCATTGCCCGTTAAAATATCACTCAGTCCGCGATGTGGACCAATGACTTTCTCTATTTGTTGACCAGAAATATCGACTAACAAAATTGTTTTGTTCTCTTTTGTGAGATGAAGTGAAAGCTTTGCCGCTGTCCGTGCAGCCTCTGGTCCAATGATTGAAATAATGGTTGAAGCACGCCATTTCAAAATATCAGATAATCCCTCTATCGTAATAAAAGCTTCAAGATTTTTCATTTCTTGAGAGACTAAAATACTCTCGTTCTTCTTAAGAGCATTTTCTTTTGATCTCAAATCCTCTTCTGAGAGTTGGTCTTTTTTGCTTTTAAAGCACGGATAAAATAACAATATTCCTAGCAAAAGAGTAAGGAAGCTGGCCAATGCACTCACAAAAATATTTTTTCCATAAAGAGCTATAAAAGAAATTGGTGCTAACGTTGTTGGCATAACCACGTGGATATTTGTATCTTGTAAGAGAAGAGAATCATCACTCAATCTCGGATATGAACCAATAATTTTTTCTCTTCGTTGAGCAGACTTGCTCATCGCTTTATTTTGTGCATCGACTGCTGCTTTTATTTTATTTTCAAACTCATTAAATATTTTATTCAAAGATTGGGATTGATCTTTTACAAAAAAGTTTATTCTTTTTTTGAGTTGTTTTTCTAATTCCGTTGCAATAGCCTCATCTGAATGAATTTGATAAACAATTTGTAAAATTTTATTTTTTAATTGATCAGAAACTGTCTCTAATTCTGCAGTCATTGCTTTAATTTGAGGATGTGTCCACCCCAATTGCGCCGCCATATGTGCTCTTTGCGTTTCCAAAAGATCACGTTTAGATTCCAGAGCAATAATTGCTGAATTACCTGCAATAAACGATAAAGACAATAAAGACTGTCCCTTTTCACGCATCATGTTAATCGTTGAATTTAAACTTGTTAAATGAAGACGCTTTAAAGTTGCTTCCGTTAATTGCATAGAGAGATCATGAAGCTCTGTTTGTTTTACACCATGTTGAATAAAAGAATCAACAGATGTCCGAAATCCCTGTACGATATTAACGATTGCAGTATTATCATATTGTTTGTCTTCTAATTTATCATTTAACAAGAATTGTTTCTGTTTTATGATCGCTTGTGAAAATGCGGAAAACCAAGTTTCTAATCCACGTTGAGCTGCTTCAAGTGTCTCAGCTTCAAAAGTAAGATCGATAAAATCACCATGACGCGATAAACGGATATTTTCATGATTTTTTTTCTTATAAAAAGCACTTAAAGAAAAATGCGAATCATTGAAGAACATAGGCTGTGAAAACAAAAAGGCGATAACATTGTCTTGCTTTTTAATTGGTAACGGTTTTCCTACAGAATCAGATAATGAAAATATTAAAGTTGCTTGGTAACCACGGGGCTGGACATAATAATACAACCAAATCAAAGATACACATAGCATTTGTAATAGCAAAACAATCAAAATGCTTCGCCTTACGGTACGTATGAATAGTCTTTTATTACACTTAAGACTCATCTTTATCTTAACCAGCAAAATACTTTTTCATATTGTTTTATTAAGAGAAAGTAGTAACTATCCTCTTAACTTACTGTCATATTATTTTGAGATAAGAAAAACATAAAATTTAAGCACAAATGTTCAGCAGTAGCTTTAAAAAATTTGATTCATATTTTTTTGATGTTCTCTAATTGTTTTTTTGCTTCAGAAGTAATAACGGCTCTAATGGTAACAGACCCATCATCATGTCCTTCTTGCACTATTTCCGCAGAGTTTTCATAAAACCAATCGATAAGCGACATTTCATGAGGTTGTAAAAGATATTCAATGCTTTGCACCTCTCCAAAAATTCGCTTTTCAATGGCTCTTAATAATTGATCAAGTCCATCCCCCTTAAGTGCTGATACCATGAGAGCAGGATTTAATCGTGTTTTTGCGCTTGTTTGTAAAACATTCAATGCCTGCTCATCGAACATATCAATCTTATTCCAAACTTCCATGATATGCTCCATATCATCAATATCGATATCAAGACTTGAAAGCACTTCTAAAACATCTTGGGCATGTGCACGATGATCAAGATCTGACATATCTCTTACATGAAGAATGAGATCCGCTTCAACCACTTCTTCAAGGGTTGCTCTAAAAGCTGCAATCAAATTTGTTGGCAAGTTAGAAATAAACCCTACAGTATCAGACAAAAGAATAGTTTTTCCATGGGGAAGAACAACTTTACGCAAAGTCGGATCAAGCGTTGCAAATAACATATTCTTTGCTAAAACATCTGCACCGCTTAAACGGTTAAAGAGAGTTGATTTTCCTGTATTCGTATATCCTACCAAAGCAACAACAGGATAAGATGCTTTTTTCCTTTTTGCTCTATGAAGTGTACGTGTTTTAATAACCGTTTCCAATTCGCGACGAATACGAATAATTTTCTCTTGTAAAAGACGCCTGTCTGCTTCAATTTGCGTTTCACCAGGTCCACCTAGGAAGCCACGCCCCCCCCGTTGTCTTTCCAAGTGCGTCCAACTACGCACAAGTCGTCCTTTTTGATAGGACAAATGCGCTAACTCTACTTGTAAAACTCCTTCTTTTGTTCGTGCACGATCCCCAAAAATTTCAAGAATCAAAGCCGTTTTATCGATAACTTTGCAATTCCATAATTTTTCTAAATTACGCTGCTGTACTGGTGTTAAAAAGTGATCTACAATCGCAAGCTCAATAGAATATTCATCTATATAACAGGTTAACGCATCTACTTTACCTTTTCCAAAGAGGGTCGCAGAGCGAGGCGTTGCAATATTAATCGTTTCATAATTAACAACTTCTAACCTTATAGCACGCGCTAACCCCAATGACTCTTTAACACGAGAAGATATAGAACACTCTCTCAAAGAGCTTTCACTTCTATTTTCTTGAAAAATCGGTATCAAAACAAGTGCGCGCACCTGTCCTTTATTCTGCGAAAATACCCCTCCTAATCTCTCATTTTCATTTATCATAGCAATTTAAGTACTTTTAAAATGGGATAAGAGGTCTATCTTAAATGATATGTTTACTCAGGACTTTCACCCTCAAACATCTGTACAGGCTGCCCAGGCATAATCGTAGAAATAGCATGCTTATAAACCAATTGCGCATGTCCATCTCGGCGCAAAAGAACACAAAAGTTATCAAATGAAGTTACAATACCCGTGAGTTTAACGCCATTGACAAGAAAAATTGTAAGGGAAATTTTTTGCTTACGCACCGTATTTAAAAACACATCTTGTAGGTGTTGTGATCGCTCTACCATTATTCTTACACCTTCATCTCAATTGCATAAAATATTCGTGCATGCATATCGACTGAAAAATATCCAATTGTCAACGTAGAAGCTTCAAAATTTAGCAACAAACAACTGAAATTAGAGAAAAAACGGCTCTTTAAGGCAAGAATAAAGCGCAATTTACGAAAAGCGATATTAAATTAAAAATTTTTCCACGTTTACTTTTTTATGAGCTTACAATATCACAGGCATACTTTTATACATTCTAAGCTACTACAGACTATACGTGATGATGAATCTGCTTCGTTTAGAATCAATAAAAGTAAGCGGACAACAATATTTATTCACGATCATCGGTATTAAAGAGAGGCATTCATACCTTACTGTATATATAACCGCTATTAAATTAGCCTTATTTCAAAGACTACCAGCTTATAAAGTTTTTTATAAACACAAGTTGTAAACAGTATTTTTGTTTTTGTTAGATTCAAATAATAAATTGTTTTTACTATATTTTATAACATTTTTAAACAGGGCATAAGAAACTGCATTAACTTTATCTTGATAAGTTTTTAAAATTTTTCCCTAAGCATATTCCTTTCTAAATAATTAACAGCTAGTATGTAGAAGTTATGTGGAAAAGGACGCATCCCTTTTCCGTCTGTAAGAGTACGAGGCGAGTATGGCACGCAGAACCAAATTGCAAACATTTGAAGTTGAAGTTGAAGAAGCCCTCACAAAAGCTATGAACTTTGATTTCAATGACACAGGATTTGAAACGATATCATCCAATAATTCTGAAAATATTGTTAATGTCGATGATCTGATTCAAAAAATTGCAAAGGCAGAAGAAGAATTTTTTGCTGAAAACGGTACTTCAACTTTTGTTTCTAATATTCATGATGAAGCTGTTATTGATAAATCCGTTGTTGAACAGCTTTTTGCTCCAAAACCTTCACCTGATATTTCAGGTGGAACCGTTCATAATACACTGTTGTCTACAAAACTTCTTCCTGCAAATGATGATATAACAACCCCTGTAAATTTTGAACTATTAAAGCAGCGTTCTTCCTCTCGAGTCTACTGGTATACAACAGCGCTTAGTGCTTTATGGGCAACGGGAGGAGCTTTTATTGCGCATAAGCTCGCACCTACCGGACTCAGCTCCTTATCCAATATCAGCACTTTTGTTACATCCCCAACAGGACTCGCTGTAGCAGCCGGAACAGCAATTCCTATCCTTATATCTTGGGGCGTTGCTCAATTAGCAAAGCGTTCAAACGACTTGCATAATATTGCTCTTCTTATGACAAATGCTGCACAACGCCTTAGTGAACCACAACATTTATCTGAAAAACAAGCTATTGCTATAGGGCAAACCATTCGTGAAGAAGTAGCGGCAATGAATGAAGGTATTGAACGTACCCTCGGACGTGCTGTCGAACTTGAAGCAATCATACAAGGTGAAGTTCACAACCTAGAACAAGCCTATGCTGAAAATGAATTACGCATTCACACATTAATCAAAGAATTGAGTAATGAACGCATAGCCATTTTGAATCACGCAGATCGCGTACAATCAACAATTAAAGGAACCCAAGAACAACTGAGTGATGAATTTGGTTTGGTTACCTCTAAAATTGTAACCAATGTTGAAAAGCTTGCACAAACCCTTTCTCAAACTTTACAAAAACAAGGTGAAGACCTTGTTGAAAAACTTTCCTATGCCGGTGATGGCGTAACAAATCAGCTTGTTGAAAAATTTAATGAAACAACAACACAAATTCAGCAAAAAAACACAGAATTTTTTCATGAGTTAGGAAAAAACTTCGATGGTTTTGCAAAACGATTTGATCATAATGAAAAACAAATAGAAAAAACCTTTAATGAAACAGCTGAAAAAGCGGAAGTACATGTTGCTAAAATTGCAACACATATACAAGCAGTAACAGATCAAACTTTGCACGCTGTCGATGAAAAGTTTAAAGCTTTGGATAAAGCTCTTATTGATCGTAATAATCAATCTCTACAGAATTTTGATGAGAAAATCTTAAAGCTCGACGACCAAGCACATAAACTCTCTTCTAAATTTGATAACGTAACCTCGCAAGCAATTGGAGCCTTTGAACAACGTTTAGCAACTGTTGATCTTTCTCTTAAAGAACATAGTGATTCCATCATTGATTCCTTTATAGAACGCAGTCAGGCTTTAGAGGATAATGCTGAAAAACTTGGTAACTTCTTGGAATCTCATGTCTTGAAAATAAATGAAAACCTCCAAGAAAAAACAGCAGACATTACCCATGCATTTACAAATGGACGTGAAGCTATTCTTTCTGCAATTGATAAAAGTAAAGAAAGTTTGAAAGAAGAAATTCAATATGTCGACAATGCCATTGTTAATATCATACAAGAACGTTCACAAGATTTTAAAGTACAACTTTCTGATCAACGAGCTCTTATGGCAGATATGCTCGATAACGAGAAGAATAAAATTGCGGATACATTAAAAAATCAAATTGATGTCTTGTTCCAAAATACTTCTCACATTGAAAAAGTTTTGGCTGACAATGTTCAAGTCGTTGATAAACAAGCTGAGAATCATATTACAAACATCATTCAATGCACTGAAAAACTACAAAATGTCATTGTACAAAGCTGCAATACAACCCAAGATGCTTTAGAAGCACAAGCGAGAAATATTGATATCCGTGCCGATGCTCTGCGTGACTCTTTAGCGATTAATAGTTTTTCCCTCAATGAAGTTCTTGCCGATCAAGCACGCACACTTGAGCAACGGATGGAAACAATCCATAACCTCATTGCAAAAAGTGATATACGTGTCGATGTTGCATTGAAACAACAAATAGATTTAGTTGAGAGTGCAATTGTCGCCAATAATAAGAACATTACTGAAACGGTTCAAGATCATATCAAAAACCTTGAAAGCCATGCCGAAATTTTAAAGAATACTCTCTCTCAATCGAGTGGTGTTTTCTTTGAAACCCTTGAAACGCGTATGGAATCATTCGATACAGATCTAGACGATCGTGCACACAAAATTTTTGAACGGACAACAGCACTAGAGGAAACATTATCTGAAAAGTTTAGCCAAATCTGTGAAGCCATTGATATGCAAACATCTGTTATTGAAGAACGTTCTGACACGTTAAAAACGTCTCTCATGATTAATAATGAGCAAAGTCAGATAATTCAACAAGCACTGGAAAGCAGTGTTGACAATATGCGTGTCACCTTAGAAGACTCTGTTAATACAGTTACAGATAACCTGCATAATAAGATTATAAAAGCTTCTGATATTCTTTCTTCTACGAGTGAACAAATTCTTTCATCTGTTACAAATGTTACTGCACAAGCAGAAAATATTCTCTCAGAATCAGGCAATCGTATTGTATCAAATGTCAAAAAAACTGTTTATGATACCAGTGAAAAAGTTCTGTCTGTTCTGTCTGAACAAACAGCGCATACTGTCGAAGCTTTCGCAACAGCCAGTCATAATGCACAAGCATTATTGAATGAAACTATTCACACATCAACAACAGCAATAGAGCAAGTTCTTAATGAACGCTGTAATGTTCTTCATCATTCTATGCAAAATTTAAAAAATAATTTAGGATATCAGCTCTCTGATGTAACGAGCCGTCTGGAAGATGCAGAAAATCAAACAGCAACACAAATTTCAAAACATGTTGGAAAAATAACAGAGCTGACAAATCACTTAAATCAAGCAGCGCAAAATACGACGGAATCAATAGATTCTTTAACACAGCATATCGGTAAACAACTCTCTCTCTCCACACAAGAAGCTGAACAAAGAATTTATACACATAATGAATTTTTAGTGAATAGCTTAACCAAAGCTAACTCTGAAACACTTCAAACAATAACGGTTATGAAAGAAGACCTTGTTAATAATGTCTCATCCATCTTAACACAGTTGAATCAATCAATTTACAATTTTCATGAAAATAGTAATGTTTTATTATCGGCTGTTCAAAATATTGATGGTCAGTTTAATGAGAGTACGAATAATTTTTTCCGCAACACGGACCAAGTAGTAGAGCATTTGTCAGCCTCAAATCAAGCGCTCAATAATAATGTTGAAATTCTGCAAGGACTTTCAAAGAGTACCTTTGAACAAATTAATCATATAACGAGCAATTTTGGTGAACATGCAAAAACACTTTCCCAAACTATTCATGTTCTTGAACAGTCTGAAAATTCACTTAGTACAACACTTGAAGAAAAACATAACACGCTTTCTGTATTAAGCGATGCTCTTGTCTCAAAGTCTCATGAAATTAATCAAATGATTGGGCATTATGAAAAAATCTTCAACTTAGCACTTGAACGCTCTGATAAAAATGCGCGTAACTCCACAAATTCATTCCAACAATCACTTAATAGGCTTGTTAGTGAAGCATCAACGCGTTTTTCAGAAGCAGCGGAAGACATACGTCGCTCCGCTGATGAAGTTCGTTTAGAGCTTTCAAAGATTAATAATGATATCAATGAAAATGTTAAGAAACTTCCAGAAAAGACAAAAGAAACAACACAAACAATTCGCACAGCTTTGAATGAACAGATTACAGCGTTACAAGATCTAGTCAGTGTTATACAAAATGAGCAAAAGGGAGCAAAAGAACAGCTGATATCGGCATTTCCTACATCATCAATGTTTAATCAAAGAGGTGACAATTCCACTGAGTCCGTTAAAAAGATCGTACCACCTAAGCCTATTTTGCAACAAGATCAAAGCAAAAAAAGACCAAATAAATGGGTATCAAATCTCTTAGAAAGAGCTTCACGTGAAGAAACATTTTATGATGCTCCCCCTAGTGATGATGTTTTAATATCAGTGCAAACAAAACCATCTCCTGCAGACAGCTCTCTTAACTCATTAGCTTCTGGTATAGTGCAAGCTATTAATCACAATGCCATTGTTGAGCTATGGGATCATTATCAACGTGGACAGAAAAACATTGTAACAGAACGCCTTTATACCTTAAATGGGAAAAAAATATTTGAAATGATTAAGAGAAAATATATGAGCGATTTTGAGTTTAAACGTTCAGTGAATCAATATGTTACAGATTTCGAAAAGCTCTTACGTGATATATCGCGCAATTCTGGTTCTTCCAACTCAGTTCGCAAATATCTGATATCAGATACCGGAAAAGTTTATACTATGCTTGCTCATGCAAGTAGTCGAATCCAATAAAAAAATAAGAAAAGTGGAAAAAGATATTTTTTCCACTTTTTCTCTCTCCAGTTGTTTTAATGGCTCATCATAGAGTACTTTTCTTTAAACTGTAGCTTTGTACTTCAAAGGCTAGGATAATTGGCATCCGGTTTTCTTTGATATCCTAAGCAATAACCTAAAGAAGCGTAATGACTTATCAAACAACATATCATTCTAAGAATGATAAACAACACAACTTCCAGTCTCAACGTTCCAGTCTCCTTTAAAAGAGCTGAATAAACAATTTATAAATTACAAATTGTTATTTAAAATTTCCTCTACCTCCGTATAAAACTTTAAATAAAATATATACTTTATAAAAAACGGATGAAATTAATCGAAAACGCTCTTCTGTTCTTTCCTTGTTTTGTAAACATTGCAAAAATAGTGGCTTGATAATGTAATCGTTAGAAAATATTTTATTTTTTTGTAAACTGATCAATTTTTACGAGTTTTATTAAGGAGAGAAAAAAATGTGCTGCTATCAATGAAATTATTCATGCATACAAACAAAAAAGAATCATCAAACTGGTTTTACGATCCAGAAGAATTTGCTCATACTCATGCATTTTGATATTCAGAGAAATGAGGATCTATTAGTGGACAAAACCTTATCGTAGATGAAACATCTCATATACACATAAGCTAACTTGGATATCATAAAAATGTCTAGAGAACGAAATAGTGATTTCAGTTCACCAAAAGCTGAACTTGACAGTGCCGCACTTTTTTATCACCAACACCCAAAACCTGGAAAATTGGAAATACAAGCAACAAAACCTCTTGATAATCAACGTGATTTAGCTCTTGCTTATTCTCCAGGCGTTGCAGCACCATGTCTTGCGATTCATGAAGATCCCAATCTTGCTGCTCAATATACCTCCCGTGCTAATTTAGTCGCTGTTATATCCAATGGAACTGCTGTTCTTGGTTTAGGAAACATTGGTCCACTCGCTTCAAAGCCAGTTATGGAAGGCAAAGCAGTTTTATTCAAAAAATTTGCGAATATTGATGTTTTTGATATTGAAATTGATGCATCCGATATAGAACAAATGGTACAAACAATATCGACCTTAGAACCTACATTTGGTGGTATTAATCTTGAAGACATTAAGGCCCCTGAATGTTTTGACATCGAAGAAAAACTTCGTGCTAAAATGAATATTCCAGTTTTTCATGATGACCAACATGGAACTGCCATTATTGTTTCTGCGGCTGTATTAAATGCCTTAAATCTTTCAGGAAAAAAAATTGAAAATGCAAAAATAGTTACCTCAGGTGCAGGTGCTGCTGCCTTAGCTTGTCTTAATCTTTTAGTTCGTCTTGGAGCGAAAGTTGAAAATATTTGGCTTAGTGACTTAGAGGGGGTTGTTTATGAAGGTCGCAAGACCCTTATGGATCGTTGGAAAATCAATTACGCACAAAAAACGGATGCACGAACTTTATCTGATATCATTGATGATGCGGATATTTTTCTAGGCCTATCTGCAGGTGGTGTTTTAAAGCCTGAATATCTTAAAAGAATGGCTCAAAATCCACTCATTTTAGCGCTGGCTAATCCAGTACCAGAAATTATGCCTGAAGAAGCACGCTCTATACGACCAGATGCAATGATCTGCACAGGACGCTCTGATTATCCTAATCAAGTTAATAATGTCCTTTGTTTTCCCTATATCTTCCGTGGTGCATTAGATGTAGGTGCTAGTGCAATTAATGAAGAAATGAAAATGGCCGCTGTTCATGCGATTGCTGCCCTTGCACGTGAAGAAACTTCAGATGTTGTAGCACGTGCATACTCAAAAGAACCACCCAATTTTGGACCAGACTATCTGATCCCCTCTCCTTTTGATCCGCGTTTAATACTGCGAATTGCTCCCGCTGTTGCTAAAGCCGCAATGGCAACTGGTGTCGCCATTCGACCCATTAAAGATATGGAAGCCTACTATGATATCCTCAATCGATTTGTCTTTCTTTCTGGTTTAACAATGAAACCTGTTTTTGCTGCAGCAAAAACAGCAAAACGTAAACGTGTCATCTACGCCAATGGTGAAGATGAACGCGTCCTTCGTGCAGCACAAGTTGTCATTGAAGAACAAACAGCAACACCCATCCTTATCGGCCGTCCACATGTCATAGAAGCACGATTAAAACGCTTTGGTTTAAGAATTCGTCCTGGTATAGATTTTGAATTAATAAACCCTGAAAATGATCCACGTTTTCGTGATTATGTTAATTTATTTTTTCATTATACAGGAAGGCGTGGTGTTACGCCTGAAATGGCAAAAACAGTCGTGAGAACCTCAACAACGGCTATTGCTGCCCTTGCCGTCATGCGTGAAGAAGCAGATGCAATGATTTGCGGCTTAGAAGGACGTTTTGAACGTCAACTTGAATTGATTGAACAAATTATCGGTCTTGATCCTAATGTTCACCGTTTTTCTGCTATGAGTTTGCTTATCTCTCAACAACGTACTCTTTTCCTCACAGATACTTACGTCAATGAAAATCCTTCTGCAGAAGAAATCGCTGAAATGACTGTATTGGCAGCTCAAGAAGTTGAAGCATTTGGAATAACACCAAAAGCAGCCTTATTATCACACTCAAACTTTGGTTCTAAAAACACAGAAAGTGCACGTAAAATGCGACGTGCAACAGAAATTCTTGCCAAATTACACCCTAATTTAGAAGCGGATGGTGAAATGCATGGTGATGCTGCCCTTTCCAAAATTTTTCGTGATCGTGTTTTTCCTGATTCTCGTCTTAAAAGTGAAGCTAATTTGCTTGTCTTTCCAACACTTGATTCAGCCAATATCACACTCAACACTGTTAAAAGCCTCACAAATGCACTCCATGTGGGTCCTATTTTAATCGGGGCAGCACGTCCCGCCCATATCTTAACACCTTCAGTAACTTCGCGGGGAGTTGTTAATATAACAGCCCTTGCTGTCCTTGCGGCCAATAGAAAAAATATACTCGTAAAATAAATGCGCAATAAAATTTCGAAGTTTTTTAAATATTGAGATATAGTATTTCATGTACTGTAAACCTCTTTTCTCTATAGAAAAGACAGCTATATTCTGGATTAAGCCTTTTTTTTTAAGAAAAAAAAGGCTAGAAGAATAATATTAAATGTATTTTGAATTTACTAACTCTATAATAAGGAACCCGTACATTGCCTTCCACGTTTGATAAAGTTGCTGATATCATTGCAGAAATCAGTGAAATTGATCGCAATACAATTACACCTGAAAGTCATACAATTGACGATCTAGGAATCGACAGTCTTGATTTTCTTGATATTGTTTTCGCTATTGATAAAGCTTTCGGAATAAAAGTCCCTCTAGAACAATGGACACAAGAAGTCAACGAAGGTGCCGTTGCAACAGAAGAATACTTTGTTCTTAAAAACCTTTGTGCAAAAATTGATGATCTCGTTGCCTTAAAACAGGCAGATTAATTTTCATCATGCATAATCAATCTGTATTCATCACTGGTATAGGACTCATAAGCTCTCTGGGGGAAGGAACTGATCAGCATTGGAATCTCTTAAATGATCCAATCCATACACCAAACCTAGATTGTACAACTTTTTCACCCTACACGGTTCATAAATTGCCTGAAATTGATTGGAGTTTACAAATTCCTAAAAAAAGTGATCAACGGCAAATGGGAACATGGCAGCGTCTTGGTACCTATGCAGCTGGTCTTGCTCTTGATGATGCCGGCATGAAAAATAATGAACAATTCACTTCAACAATGGATATGATCGTAGCAGCAAGTGGAGGAGAGCGTGATATTACTGTTGATACACAGATTCTTTCTAAAGCGCGCACAGTTGCCGATCATGCCTCTATGTTAAATGTTGCTCTTTCAACCGAACTTCGTCCAACATTATTTTTGGCACAACTTTCAAACCTTTTGGCAGGAAACATTTCAATTGTTCACAAAGTCACTGGATCATCTCGTACATTTATGGGAGAAGAAGGCAGTGGGCTTTCTGCACTTCAAATTGCTGTAGCTCGTATTAAATCAGGTCAAAGTACCCATGCTCTTGTAGGAAGTTCCTATAATGCACAAAGTTATGATATGTTATTGGCGCATGAGCTTGGTGGTCTTTTAACCCATAGTGGATGGAGCCCAGTGTGGGATCGTGAAATCCACCCTGGAGGCGGTGTCATAGCCGGTTCTGGTGGTATCTTCCTAGTTCTTGAAAGTGAAGAACATGCAAAAAAACGCAATGCCCGTGTTTACGCTGAAATTAGCCAAATTATTACAGACCAAACAGATAGAACCAAAGTTCCACTTAGAGAGTCAATCGCAACAATGTTAAAAACTGCAGGCGCTAAATCTGCCCTAGCCATTTCAGCGGCCTCAGGAGCTCACGAAGTAACAAAAGCAGAACAAAATGCTCTTGATAATGCTGATCTATCTTACCGTGGCATTACAACATTATTTGGGTATATGCGGGAAGCACAATTTCCTCTAGCTCTAGCTCTTGCAGCACTTTCAATTGAAAAAAAACACTGTTTTCCAGCATTAAGTCCTCATGAAAAACCTTTTTCTAAAGAAGTACGTGAAATATTTGTTACAATTATTGGTATAAAAAGAGCTGAAGGTGTCGTACGTCTTACAGCTGTTTGAAGGGGAATTTCTATAGTGAAATATCATGATCATTTTGGGCGTCCGCTTGTAGCAATAACTGGGGCAGGTATTGTCACATCCCTGGGACAAGGGAAACGTGAAAATTGGCAAAAATTAACAAGCGGTGTAAGCGGTATCCACAAAATAACGCGTTTTCCCATTGAGGGATTAAATACATATATCGCTGGAACAATTGATTTTCTCAAAGAAAGTACACTTGGTGCTTCAGCTCTCTCTGAGAAGCTTGCACATCTTTCTGCTGAAGAAGCTTTGGAACAAGCTGCTGTTGATAAAAAAAATTTTAATGGACCACTCTTTCTAGCTGCTCCTCCTGTTGAACTTGAATGGACCGCACGTTTTAGTCTTGATCAAGAGGAAGAATTCAATAATGAACCTTCTTATACACATCTTCTTAAAGTCTGTAAGGATAAACTCCATGAAACGCTTTTTGAATCCACACAATTTGGTGCAATTGCAGAAAAACTTCAAAAAACATTTGGCACAAAAGGACTTCCTGTTACACTTTCCACTGCTTGTGCATCTGGTGCAACAGCAATTCAATTAGGAGTTGAGTCTATTAGACGGGGAGAGACAAATCGAGCTCTCATAATTGCGACAGATGGATCAGTTTCAGCAGAATCTCTCATCCGTTTTTCGTTACTATCTGCTCTTTCAACCCAAAATGATCCTGCTGAAAAAGCAGCAAAACCCTTTAGCCGTGATCGGGATGGATTTGTTATGGCAGAAGGCTCAGGTGCTTTTGTTCTTGAATCTCTTCAAAGCGCATTAAACCGTAATGCTACAGTTTTAGGAATTTTAGCTGGCTGTGGAGAAACAGCCGATGATTTTCACCGCACACGTTCAAAACCCGATGCATCACCAGCAATTGAATCCGTTCGCAAAGCTTTAAACGATGCACAAATAACCATCAATGAAATTGATTATATTAATGCACATGGAACTTCAACACCTGAAAATGAGAAAATGGAATATCTTGCATTATCAACAGTATTTGGTGATCTTTTAGAGCATATTCCAGTCTCTTCTAATAAATCAATGATTGGGCATACATTAACTGCTGCTGGTGCAATAGAAGCGGTTTTTTCGCTTTTAACCATTCAATCGGGGATACTTCCACCTACAATAAATTATGATAATCCTGACCCTGCTATCCCTTTAGATGTTGTTCCTCATCATAGCCGTAAAGCCTGTGTCAATGCGGTTTTATCCAACTCATTTGGATTTGGTGGTCAAAATATGAGTCTTGTCATCACTGCATATAAAGGATAATCCTTTAATAATAAAATTTTATAACGCTAACCTAATAACATATTTAAGGGGATGGTAATGCGTGCACTGAAACTCTTCGATGATCGTCGGCTTGAAATCACCAATATTTCCCCGCCATCTTCACCTAGTCTAGGTGAAGTAACTGTGCGAATAAAAGCCGTTGCTCTTAATCATATTGATGTATGGGGATGGCGTGGCATGGCTTTTGCGAAAAGAAAAATGCCACTCATCATTGGTGCAGAAGCCTCTGGTGAGGTTATACAAATAGGAGATGGCGTTGAACATCTCCAACTTGGACAAATTGTCTCAATTTATGGTGCACAAACCTGCGGAGTATGCCAAGCTTGTCATGAAGGACGGGATAATCTTTGCAGTCATGTAAAGGGAGTCTATGGTTTTCACCTTGATGGATTTGCGTGTGAGCTTGTCAATTTGCCAGCACGTTTATTAGTTCCATCACCTCCCCAATGTGATGAATTGCAGGCAGCGGTTGCTCCAATTACTTTTGGTACCGTAGAACATATGCTTTTCGATAACGCAAAACTACAAGCAGGAGAAACAATCCTGATACAGGCTGGTGGTTCAGGTATTGGCTCTGCAGCCATTCAACTTGCAAAACACATGGGCTGTACAGTTATCACAACTGTAGGTTCAGATGAAAAAATTGCAAAAGCACACTCTCTTGGAGCAGATCATGTGATTAATTATCGTAAAGATCGTTTTGAAGGTGTAGTGCGTAAATTAACCCAAAAAAAAGGTGTTGACGTTGTTTTTGAGCATGTTGGTGTAGATACATGGAACGGTTCTCTGTTATGTATGAAAAAAGGAGCACGCTTAGTGACTTGCGGTTCAACCTCTGGTGTTTCAGCACCAATAAATCTCATGCAATTATTCCAACAACAACTTAAGATATTCGGTTCATTTGGCTGCCGTATGGAAAATATGAAAAATGCCATGCAAAAAATGGCACAAAAAACTGTACACCCTGTCATTGATACAATTGTTGGGCTTGATGAAATTGATACAGCTTTAAAACGAATGGAGAGCCGTGATATTTTTGGTAAAATTATCCTTACAATCGATTAAATCATGATGAAGCTTTCTCTTAAAAATCTCATATATCTTATTAAAATTATAGCTAAAAAAATATCCTACTTGTTATGGGCTTATCTGCTCTTTGGTTCTTTATTTATTCTAAAATGCTTTCCTGCCAAAATGGGAATCTCTTTTTTTTCTTGGTTGGCAAAAAAAATTGGTCCTCTTTTACATCGTCATCAAATCACACTTGCAAATCTTAGGAGTGCATATCCAGAAAAAACAGAGCAAGAACTCCATGCGATTGCAATAGAAATGTGGGAAAATATAGGACGTTTCTTAGCCGAATATATTTTTCTTGATAAAATTTTTGATTTTGATCCTCATGCGGACGAGCCAGGTTTCATTGAGGTTCAAGGCGTTGAAATATTTGAGCGATTAAAAAATGAAAAAAAACCACATATTTTTTTCACTGCGCATACTGGAAATTTTGAACTTCTGCCTATTTGCGCACAAAGTTTTGATCTTAATGTTACAGTATTATTTAGACCACCCAATAATCCCTATGTTGCCAAACGAGTCCTTAAAGCACGACAAACTTCTATGGGACATCTTGTTCCCTCCAAGGCCGGTGCAGCATGGGCATTAGCAGCCAAATTAGAAGAAGGTGAAAATGTTGGTATGCTCGTTGATCAAAAATTTCGCCGCGGTATCATGGGAACGTTTTTTAACAGACCTCTTAAAACAAATCCCTTAATTATAAAACTTGCTCGACAATATGACTGTGATATTTATCCAGCACGTTGTATTCGTTTGCCTAATGGACGTCATCGTTTAGAGTTATATGAACATGTAGAACTTCCACGTGATGGAAAAAATGATATCGATATAGCTGCTTCTACGCAAAAATTAAATGATATTGTTGAATCTTGGGTCCGTGAATATCCTGGACAATGGATGTGGTTACATAGACGTTGGGACATCTAACATAAAAAGGAAGTGCAAATATTAGCTTCCAAAGATATAAAAAAATCTCACTGCAATTATCACTGCATTACGAAATTCTGATAGTGATTGTATCTAGCATAAAAAAACAAATTTTTGAATCCCTCATACCCTATATGCTCGAAAAAGTTTACGAAGTCATCGATGCCATTGAACAAAAAAACCGAAAGAATCTCTGTGAAGAACTTGGGGGTCTTCTTTTACAAGTTATCTATCATGCTACCATTGCACAAGAAGAAGGCAGCTTTACTTTTGAAGATATTGTTTATGCGATCACGGCAAAAATGATTCGACGCCATCCTCACGTTTTTGGAAATGCTGAGAAAAAAATTGCGCAAAGAAAAAAACAACAATTCCTCCACAAACATACTCGCAAAAGTAAAACAAATCCAGCCAACAAACCAAGAGGCACTTTCTTTACAAGAATCAGCAGCTAAAATAGGTTTTGATTGGCAAAAAAGTGATAAAGTTTTTGAAAAAATAGAAGAAGAACTCGAAGAGCTCAAAGAAGCCATCAAAAATAAAAAAAATTAGAGATCGAAGAAGAGTTTGGAGATCTCTACTTTGTTCTCCTTAATCTCGCACGCCATTTAACGATTGATTCACAAAAAGCATTAAAAAAACGAATATAAAATTTCGAAATCGTTTCGCCTATATTGAAGAAAAGCTATCCACTCAATCTAAAAAACTCACTGACGCATCCTTGAATGAAATGGAAGCACTTTGACAGCAAGCTAAAAATGAACGATAAAAAATATTAGATTTCTCCTACCTCAAAGAACAAGCTCCCCTAAAATTACTAAATTATAATTTAGCTCAGCTCAATTTGTTTTATATTGATCCTGCGTAGCAGGACGAAGTTCCACCGATTCGCCACACCCACATGCTAAAACTTGATTAGGATTTTTAAAGACAAAACCAGCACGAAGCGTTGTCACTTCATAATCCATCTGCGTCCCTAATAAAAATAATACCGCATCATGTGCTACAAAAACACGGGCACCATTCACTTCAACAACATCCGCATCTATCCCCATTTCTTTGACAAGAGTAATTGTATATTCCATCCCTGCACAACCACCTTTTTTGATACCAACAAGAATACCCTGTGCATCTTTTGCATCCATAATCGCTTTAACACGATTCACTGCTGCTTCCGTCAAATTTATTACCGAAAAACGGCTCATCGTTTACTCTTTTCTTAGTTCAATAGATACTTTGAAAGTTTTTCCTCTATAATATTCTGTCTGGTATTTTAGAAAAAAACAACAAAACATAAATTAAAGCATTCTGTCCTTGTTTATCTGGATAAAAACGCATACCCATAAAATGAGATTTGTGATTATAGAATCCAGAACTTACAATTTTTTGTCCACATAAATGCAAAATACCTCGTTTATAAAAACTCTAGACAAAGGAAAACGTTTCAATATCATACATTCACTCCTCTCCTTTTGAAAATCTTTATCTTTTTAGAAAAGTAACGATTAGATAAGGAAAAAATATACCTCCCGCACTCATTTGCTCCCCTCCTTCTTCAATTCATACCCCTTCACAATCTGCAAAAGTAATTAAATGCATACATCTATTAACTATAGAGCTAAAAATTTAATGATCACAAAGAATTTTACAGATTCGTTACGTATCTTGAATTAACAACAAAATATTGATGTCCAAAATTTTTACTTTTAAAAGCTCTCAGTGCAAGAGCATTTTAGATTTTATTCTGTTTATTTTTTCTCTTGCCTTTAAAGAAACAGTCATTTAATCGTTCTACACGAACTCGGAGCGTAGCGCAGCTTGGTAGCGCACTTGACTGGGGGTCAAGGGGTCGTGGGTTCAAATCCCGCCGCTCCGACCACTTTTAAAATACTATAAAATAAAAAATAAGCTTGGTTCTTAAGAGAACACGCACGAAACGCGAGACCTTTTGCCTCGCGTTTTTTATTCTTCAGAAAAATTTATAATTATTCGGTCTCATATTTTCTAAATTTTCTTTACACGATAACGTCGCTGTTATCATTTTTTGTAATGGATGGTGATATCTGTACGGGTATCTTTTTGGGTTTTAATTCAGCTGGCATTTCTCTTTTAAGCTGAATATGAAGAAGCCCATCTCCAAGTTCTGCTCCAATAACCTTAACATGATCAGCCAAATGAAAACGCCGTTCAAAAGCACGCGAAGCAATACCTTGATAAAGGAATTCTCGCTCTTCATCATCATTTTCAGACTTTCTATCTCCCTTAACGATCAGCTGATTACAATGCGTTTCAATATCAATTTCATCTTGAGAAAAACCAGCAACAGCCATAGAAATTCTATAAGAATCTTCAGTTAAACGCTCGATATTATAAGGGGGATAAGAAGAAACTTCATCTGGTTGTGTTCTAGAATCAAACCAGTTAAAAAGATGATCAAAACCTACTGTGGAACGATAAAATGGTGAAAAATCTACTTGACGCATAATATTGCCCTCCTCTAGAGCGACTATAATTTATAATTAATTCACAAAGTTCCCAAATGGCAAACTTACTTGTGAATCTGCGGTCCCATCATGGCAACCGGTACTATATTATCTGGTAATCGTTTTTCTTTATTTCAACTCTTTGGGACCTAAATTGATAAAAACTATCTAAAAAATAATATACCCCTTTTTAAATCTTTTTTCTTCATTACATAAATGTCAAAGCATTAAGCAGCAAATACACTGTAAAGGATTTCAATTGGAAACACCTCTTTATCCCATAGACTGGGGCTCCACTCTTCCTAATATCCATCATGGTACTCTTAAAATAGCAATAGATCACGAAATTCGTTTTGCTATAACATATCCTGAAGTGGAAAAATCTAAGGGAACAATTGTTATTCTCAAAAGCTACGAAAATACTTTAGAAAAATATTTTTTATTAATAAATGAAATTTCTAAACGCGATTTTCATACAGTAATATTTGACTGGTTTGATCAAGAAAAAACATCCTTCAAGATAAGAAAAAAAAGCCGACATAATTATTTTGATATAAATAATGATATTAATGACTTATATAAATTTCTTAAAAATATTGTTTATCCTAATTGTCCGCCTCCTTACTTTATGCTCGCCTATGGCATAGGGGGATTGATAGCACTTAGCGGATTAGATCTCATTCATCATCAGTTTAATAGATTGCTTTGTGTTTCTCCCCTTTTTGCTCCATTCGGCAATAAAACGAATGGTTTTCAACATAAATTAACACAATTTCTTTCTGATGTAGGTCTTGGCTTTATACCAGCGAAAGATGGGAAAAAATTAAACAAAACAAAACAAAAAAATATACAATTGGGACACACGCATAAAATGCCGTTCCCTTCAATTAAGCCCACATCCCAATGGATGGCATCGGTATTTAATGCGATTGATTCTGTGAAGAGAAATGCACTTCACGGAGATTTACGAATCCCAACACTCTTTATTCTTGCCAATCAAAACAATATTGCAAACAACATTGAAGTGCGGCAATTATGCCAATACACACGTCTGACAGAAAGTATTACTATTACAGGCGCTGAACTGGATACAATTATGGTTAACGAAGATTATAAAAAGCAATTTTTGGCAGCATTTGATGCATTTATTCCCGATAATGTATCTGTAAAATAACATTAAACCTTAATTTCCTCTCCGCCCTATCAAAAAAGAAATTTTCTACAAGCGTTGGATCTACAAACACTTTTTATATAATAGATTTTACTTTCCAACTATTCATATGATTCGTTTTCTAGCCTCTACAGGCAAGCTATGACCTAAATATTCACCACGCATTCTAATAAAAAACTAATATACAAAGTATATCATTACATTAAACAAAATTATTTTATATCATAAAAAATAACTTAATAAAAAACTATTTATATAAATAAAAATATTTTGTATAATTAATAAAAATAAAGATAATATATCTATCTTAATATTACATGATACATAATTTATAAATAAAACATCAAAATACTGTTTTCAACATATTATTAATTTCTAATTTAATATTAGATCTAGAAATAATAATAGTTTTCATCTATTAAAAAAACTGAAAATAAAGCGCATCTATAATATTTATTACAAATCTCTATAAAAAATAAATATAAAATTTCTATTTCTTAGGAAAACTTTTTAAAAACAATAAATTAACATGATATTCTTCTAATTTCTTGATATAGGAAGTCCCTATAGTAACGTTTTTCACAAGTTTTTTAATGGAATTCTGATAATAATCAGCAAATTTAAAAGAAAAGATAGCAATAAATCATCTTAAAAGTTTTATAGCTCTCCTTCTTTTTGCAAAATCACATAGATTTCGAATTTAACCAACTCACAACGAATATGCTGTATTCTGAATAAGAATGTAAGAATTAACCATTTTGCCATTCATTTCAATTATGAGCATTTTACCATCTTTTTTATAAATACTCTATATTGTATAATTGATGCGGCAAAACTCTGACAAATGGAGCCATTGGAACATAATCATGAAACGAATCCTGCTCGCAGAAGATGATAACGATATGCGTCGCTTTCTCGTAAAAGCCTTAGAACGTGCAGGCTACGAAGTCGCCGATTTCGATAATGGTATTAGCGCGTATGAACGTTTACAAGAAGAGCCATTTTCTCTTCTCCTAACTGATATTGTGATGCCAGAGATGGACGGAATCGAACTCGCGCGACGTGCTACTGAGATTGACCCTGATTTACGAGTAATGTTCATTACAGGTTTTGCAGCGGTAGCACTCAATTCAAATAGTGATACTCCTCCTGATGCAAAGGTTCTTTCTAAGCCATTTCACTTACGTGAACTCGTCAATGAGGTTGAAAAGATCCTTATCGCTGCTTAAAAAATATTTTTTTAAGTTATTTGCATCTGTTGTAAAGAGAAAACGAAATTAGGCATTGACGTTTGTCATTCTATATGGTGTATGCAACATCAATGAATGGGCGTGTAGCTCAGCGGGAGAGCACTACGTTGACATCGTAGGGGTCACAGGTTCAATCCCTGTCACGCCCACCATTCAACTTTATAGTATAAATAAATTATTGCGTTATCCTATTCTTCCAAGATACGAAATATGTAAATAAAGGTTCGCGAACAAGATTTCCCAACATGCCTCTACACAGAGCATGCTTTACGGAGTGTTTCTAATATTTTTTTGCGTTCTGATGGCGCCTCTTGGGGGGAGTCCATCTAAAAGTATCACAAACGTAACACCAGTTTCATTTTGCCACAGATTAGAAGTTTGATTTTAAAATTCTTTCGATAAGCATAGGCTTCTGTTCTGAAAAATAGTGTTTATTTCCTGATATATCCCCTGTTTTTCTTAATTCCTTCATGTCTGTTGGTATATACTTGTCATCCAAACAGTTAGATATAACAACAGCCACTTCGATAAATATAAAACACTTAGTCTTAGAGCTGTATTTTAAGTTTACCAATTACATATTATAATAAAATCTTTAAAAGAATAAAAAACACAATAAAAGAATTTTTTTATTCTGACAATACATTAATTTATAATCATGTTTTATTGTTTCTCATATTGAATGAGAAATCCGAATATCGTAATGTTTTCTCATTTTAAACCTATTTATATTGAATCAATTAAAACTATCTCTCTTACATGTCATAAAAGGAATTGGTATTAGGTAAAAATTATATAAAAAAGAACTAAAATGCCGATAACTGCCTCAAGTGCTAAGATCTATCGCAACATCAGGGACTGGCAAATAGGCAAAGTATATGATAGTGTTGGTTTATTTCTTCATAAGTGTAAAGATGATGGAGCTCAATGGATTTGCCATTGTACCATTCACAAGTGCCAGCGTGAAGTGAGTTTTTGTGAGCTTTAAGAGATATCTCTTAAAAAAAGCGCGTAAAATGGCATTCTCCTCACACTGTATCCCTATTGAAATAATGATCATCTTGAACCGTATGAGTTTAGATCTTCAGATTTCATTTGCATAACAGTTTAATGTAATTGTTATCCAATAATAAAATACCTCTAATATGATGTACAAACTACAAAGAAATAAAAAAACATTTGAAAATGTAAATGTGAAATCTAAAAACTTAACTCTGAGATACAATCTATCTTCATTCATAATTCAAACAGAATATGTGCAAGATAGCCTATAAATACACAGTATACATTCTTAAACGTATAAGACTAAGAAAACCTAAACATTGATGAAAATCTATAGCCCTACCTGAGAAACAGTGACAATCACGTTAAATCAAATTGTCCGCAAATGTCTCTCATTGAAAAAACAATATCTTATCTGGATCTTATTTTGGCGGTACATATAACACCTTTTTATAACCTATTGATTTTATTTAAACTTGGCGATCCCGACAGCTCTGCCATCCAAATTTTACTAGTGTGTAACTTATTGATTCTACATAGCTTTTTTCAAGGTTCGGGATAATTAAATAAAGGTTCGGGAATAGGATTTTCAAACTTGCCTTTGCAAAGAGCGTTTTTTTTTGCCAACTTTCTCTAAAAATTGTTTGAGTAATTCTAAGTCTGCTTGTGAAACAGTGTTGATTATTCTAGAAAACATACCAACAGCTTCACGCTCAAATGAATCAGAAGGCTTTATTGTAAAACTCGTACGACAAGCATCCGATTCTCTTCTCAAACGTTCTGCTGCTTCTTGATCTAAAGCATAGAGTTCAATGATCTTTTCCTCCATTCCTACAGGAACAGATTTTTTGCCAATTTCAACAGCAGACAAAAACGCTAAAGATATATCTAATTTTTTAGCCATATCTAAAAGGCGTTCTGAATGATCAATACGAAGTTTGCGTAAGGTTTTGCCAAAAGGTGTGATCATCTAAAAAATCCTATTAGAGAAGAAATATTTCTTCTGATTCTAACAAATTTTTTCGAAACTTGCTTCAATTATTGCGAATAAGAACTTCTTTTCGAGGCGTTTTTGGTGACTTTTTCAAGGAGAAATTTGATGCATCTAATTTTTTGAAAACCACTGTTTTAAATGTGTAATGACATTATCTATCGCGTCTATGAAGCGGGCAAAATCGAGGATAAGCAAAAAAAGAAAAAAGGCTATCCACTTCATGAGACGTGACATTACTTTCACACTTTGGTAGGTAATAATGATTTCTTGAAGCATCTCTTTCTCCGCTTCTGTAAGCTCTGTGTGTTTTTCAGCTTTTTTTCTTACCATGTTTCCACCCACACAAGCGTTCGCCCTGCTTGTTATGCTTTAAGATCTCTCTTGCTAAATTGGAACTGATGACGTTGACATCTTGCCTGTCTAAATAAATGGGCAACCAACCAACACAAGAGACATACTTATTTGTCCCGCAACCAACGAGAAAGAGCAACACGCACATCAGTATCACTTTTCTGATTAACTTCATTTTCCACCTCAAGTCGTGCTATTGCTGCCTTTAAAGCCTTTTCTGTTTGCTTTTGCTGTTCTGCTTTTTTTCCAAGAGTAAAAGCTTTGGCTAAAGCCATAAAAAAAGCGGCTAGAGCCGCACCTGTTAACAGCAGATTTTTTTTCATCCATAAGATCATAAACAGTGCTCCTTAAAGCGCTTAGAAACAAAGAAAATGCCAGCACATGCTGCTAAAACCATAATGAAAGCGAAAGCCCATTGAATAGGACCATTGCCAGCTAAAAAACCACCAAGACCCGAGAACGACCCAATAATAGGTGCCAATGCTTCTGCTTTAAAAAGACCTGTTGAATCCTTTGTTTCTACCGTTTGATAGTTCGAGGAAACAAAAGCACCCTTTGCCCATAATCCTGCTTCTGCTGCACGTCGGTGGACAAGACCTTGTAAACGCTTTCCACCTGCTTTGGTCCATTTTTGTAATTCCGCAGGTATTGCTTCATAATCACCTTTGTTGAGTTTTTTAAGTAACGTAGAATTCTGAAAAGCTGGAATACCTACATTATAACAAAAGGAAACAAGTGCACCAAACTGCTCGTCACTTAAAATCACACAAACCGCTTTTTCTACAGCTTGTTCATATTGCCGCAAATCTGATAAAAGCATGGTTTCAGCTTTTTTTTCTGTAATTACCATGCCCTCAACAACGATTGGTTTACCAGCTTTCCCCGTATGTCCATAGCCAATCGTCCAAACACCAGAGACATCTTGATAAGCCCGTAATCGCAAACCTTCCCACTGTTTTAAACAGTGTAAACAGTCTTTATTTATTTTCCGTGTCATTGCTTTATTCCATCCTATAAATATACCTTTATGAGTACTGCTCCGTCACCGCCATCCCCACTTGATGAGTCTGTTGCATCTTTACCAGGAAAATAACCACCGCCGCCGCCGCCATAAAGTACCTTACTCTCTTTAGGGCTTAAAGCGCCTTTACCACCATGACCGCCCCACATGCTATGACCACCATGACCGACTTGACCATTAGAATAACTACCGCCACCACCGCCACCGCCGCCATAAACACTACTTCCACCATCACCGCCTTTACCGCTCATGCCGACAGGTTTGTCAATGCCGCCTCTACCGCCTTTACCGCCAGTGCCACCATCGCCACCTCTACCGCCTTTACCGCCTAAACCATAAACACTACTTCCACCATCACCGCCTCTACCGCCTTTACCGCCAGTGCCACCAGCGCCGCCGCCGCCATAACCGCCCCAACCACCATCGGATAAAAAATTATCACCACCACGACCGCCAATGCCACCATTGCCAAGACCGTTGCCATAATCACCATAGCCACCATCGCCACCTCTACCGCCAAGAAAGCCATCTTTACCATTATAATCGCCATCTTTGCCTGTAGCATCCTCACCTTTAAACACGCCTTTTTGATAAGGTTTAATTGAGCCATTTCCACCAAAAGCTATAATAAATTGACCAACTACTGTGCGATCGCCTCTAGGATTATTAGGATTTTTTCCGCCTTTTCCAATACTGACCGAATTCTTTCCAAGAAATTTTTTCCTTGTTCTTACGTACGTACAACAACCACCAAAACCACCGTCACCGCCAGTGCCACCATAAATACTATCTCTCCCAGCATCGCCGCCACCCCAAGCCCATATCTCAAGTTCTGTCTCATCAGTCGTTCCTTCTGGCCAAGGAATGTCTCCACTTTCTGTCATGAGAATTTCAATAGGTTTGCTAACCCCACCACCATTGTTGCCACTGCTATTGCTGCTATTGGCTTTGATTGAAGCCATCAGATTGGCTGGTGAAATAAGCGCATCTATTGTTTTTGTGCCATCAATCCAGTCTTGTTTTTCAAGAGATTGAATGAGATCAACTTTTTTCTGTACACTATGTGCTGTATCTTGCGCTTTATTAGCTGTCGTTTGTGCTGTGGTCGCAATCGTTTTCGCATCCGTAGCATTCGTTTGTGCAACTTGAGCAGCACTTAATGCACTCTCTGATACCTCTTTTGCTTTATCAGAAACACTCATACAAGCTTGAACTGAAGCTTGTGCGTTATCGGCTGTTTCTTGTGCAACACTTGCCGCAGCGTATGCTCCATTTCCTATTTTTTGCGCAGATTCAGCAATTATTTTCGCATCTATAGCATAAGATTTTGCACCGTTTGCTGTGGTTAATGCAACCCGCGCAATATCCTTTGCCTCACTTGCTACATGAAGAACATCGTCCACTTTTTCTGCATGTTCTAAGATAGTTTTCACATGATCAATGTTTTCGGCAGTGATCACAACCTTTTCAATATCTGCGGCTACGGTATTTACACCCGCTATGTTTTGAGAGACGGTATCCACATGATCAATATGTCCAGAAACGGTCTTAATTTCTTCAATATGATCAGCATCTGTTTTGACTTGTTTTATTGCCTCGGCGACGATATTGAGCGCTCCTAGATTATTTGCCATCACGTGCACATCCGCTACAATATCATCTGGATTTATATTACTCGTAATTGGCACTTTGGGTGCACGGCTTATTTGTTCTGCTAATTGTTGAATTTGAATGGTTAATCTATCAAGCCCGGTATTGATAACATCAGGATAAAAACCGCCTTGGTTTGTGAGCTCAATCGGCTGCAAATTGGGAATATTCGATGTAATAACAAGTGTATGCCCATTAGCTAAAGCTCCCTTAAGCAAAGTAATATGTCCACCTGCAGTACTATTCTGATTGGGGTTGAGCTCTGCTTTATAATCAACGCCAAGCTTTAAGACTGTCTGCTGATTTTTAGCGACATCAAGCTGAAACACCTGTAATTCTTTCTCATCAAAAACCTTGAACAAAAAAGGAAAGCTGTTGCTTAAACCATTACCCATAAACAAACCGGCCTTACGACCCGTGGAAGAAATAGTCATTTGATCACCTCAAGATTAATTATCGACCTGTAATAAGCCCACGTCCAAAATCAAAAATATTTTCAGATTCTTTTCTGCCACGTTCAACTTCTCTCATATAGGCAAAGGGCTTGCCGAAAGGCGCTAGTGGAAAACCACCCCATGTCTGTATCGCGGTGAAGAAATCGCGCACATTCTTGCCTGTGACTTCTCGTTCAACGTCAATTAAGTTGCGCAATCCACGTGCCAAACCCACCGTTGAATTTTCCATGGCACCAAAGGAAGGGTTGGAAGCAAAACGCCCCTGATAACCTCCCCCCGTTAAACTATCCCACGTCGTATTGATGATTGAACCTGCAAAGGGAAGTTTGGCTAATTCTTGCTCAAATATATCGGCAAAAAAGTAGCCCGCGAAATAAGTAAAGAGCTGTTCATCCACATCACGCTCTTTCCAAGAATTATTGAAGGTTCTCATAATAATACCAGAAGCTATTGCAGGAATAACTGAACCCATTAAAGCAATATGAAAGAGTTGTGGTGTGGCGTGAACAAGTCCTGCTTCTCTCACGGCTTTCCTCATTTCACTGCCTTGTAAATTGTACAGCATATTGAAGTAACTTGTGAACTGGGTAAAAGCGTTTGCAAACGGTGTTGAGACTTGATAAGCTGCCATATCTTGCGGGGCAAAACTGTCTTGTGTCATGCGCACAGCCGCATCTGCTTGGGCAATAGCCTCCTTCTGTGCTGCTGTCTCATCAAGCCCCTTGCCCATTCTTTCAAGCGCTTGTGTATAGACACCATGCCAAACCACTAAATCCATTTTATTCTGCACGGCCGTTTGCATAAAATAAGCGTTTCGCTTTAAAAAATGATCCATCTTTTGGAAGATATTGGGATTGAGCAGAATATCATTGCCTGCTTCATACAGCGTGTAAATTTGCTGTTTTAGACGATTATCCATAAAATGAGACAGTTGACAAATCGTTTGGGCTGTCTCTCTTGGGTTTGCAAAAACGGTCCTAAAACCCTCAACAAGATATTTGGGGCGGACTTTAATGGCTGCTGGAAAAATCCCTAAAACTTGCTGAGCAACATTAACAAAATTTCCAAACATTAAAGCAGCCCCAGTTCTTGATCTCACGCCTTTCATCACGCTATCTATCAAAGGAAGAGCGCCATTTTTGACAGCTTGTTGCGTAGCAACCCGCTCTAACCATGGCATTAACACCCCCTCAAGCACTGAAGGGTCATAGCGGTTCATTGTATCCTTAAATTTTCTGTTATTGATAATTTTCAAGGCATCTTGAATGGCTGGCTGTACATAAATAAAACGCACCACATCATCAATATGCCGTGCCATGAGACGTAAATCTAAGGAGAGTGGCTTATTATACTCTACACGGGTTTTTGTGAAACCAAGTCCTGTTGAAGGAAGTGCATATCTAAAATCATCTTGCAGGCTCTCCAACGTTCCCTTTGCCTCTTTTCGAACCATAAAGGGATCAGTCTTCGCCGGTACATAGCCCCCCTTATATTCACCCCATGGAGTGATAATGGGTGTCGCCTCTACTTCTTTAAAATAATAGCCAAAAATATCATAATGCACCTTTTGAGCATCATGTTTCATGGTTTCATTTAAATCCCAAACTGTTTGCGCAAAATCAAAGTCTGCTTTGGTGAGATACCCCTCATGAATCATACGGGACTGAAACGTCTGCCACCTCTCACTATTGAGTGCTTTATCTAAATTAATCTCCCCCCATTCACGCCCAAGTAAAAGCTTGCGTAGATTGCTCTCATTCCCCGTATGGAGAAGCGCCCCTAAAAGCTCTGCTTTATTCTTAAAAGTATAACCAAGCTCGTACGCTTCAATCTTTCCCTTCGGCAAATCAAGATTTTTTAAACTTTCAATATAGTGCTTAACCTTTTCATTTCGTACAGAAGTATAGCGATCAACAGCTTGTATAACGGGGCGTACAAGCTTTTCTGTAAAGAACCGTTGCCCCACTTTATTGGCCCCATCCATCAAATCAGCCCAATGCTCAACGCGGACTAGGGCGGCACGTAAACCACCAAAAAGACGTTTCTTCTTCTCAAATTCCGTAACTGCACGCGTAGAGCCAATTTCTTCGTCTTTAATCCCAAGATCATTCATCTGCTCAACCAGATGATCAACCACATCACTCACAAATTCCGATTTGCCCTCAATTTGAACAATCTTATCGCGCCGTGATTGGTGCCACAGAGCATTAACAGCCTCGCGCATGATTCTAAAATCTTCCACCGTCATGGAAGGATATTTTGTTTTCTCAAGCGTTGCAGTGAGAACTTTTGGCAAAATCTCTTCATAGAGAGCAGAATTATATTCCTTGATATGGGCAAGGAAATCTTCCAGCGTCTGTTTTCCTTGAGCCAAACCAAAAAAGCTAAGAACAGAGCGTGCGGCATTGACGTACCCCATATCACGGGTCTTAGCAAGCTTCTTATCCGGAGCAAAGATCTTTTCGAAGTTCTTCAGCCCCTTATCAATTTCTTGTTTTATTTCCTCTGCTTCACGGGCTAACTGATTAAGCAAAATCTGCTGGCGCTTAGCTGTCACAACAACTTCAGCATTTCCTTTACGCATAGCCTCAAGAGCCTCCTTCGCCGCTCTTCTTTCTGCTAGGGCAAAGTGATAGGGTTTTAAATCTTTAATCTTATGATTGCTAAGTACTCTTCTGGCAAACCGCTTTGTTCCTTGTGTAAAGACACGAAGAGGCACTGTAGATTGCTCCGCATGACGCAACTCTGCGGCTATCAATTGCGCGCGTAAATCATTGTGTAGAGCATTGTTAATGGCATCAGCATGGGCTTTTTCGTCAAAAAAGTCGCTGTGCTTTTCAATCATTTGTCGGTCAGTTTCAAGGTGAACGGCTTCTTTAAAGCTCGGCGCCTTTTGGATATCGGTAATCATCTCTTTAGCGGTTTTATATCCAAACATTTCAGCAATCACTTCAGCTGATATGCCCTCACGGGCAAGCATGCCATAGTGTCCATAGCCAAGAGCTTTCTTCACAAAAGTTCTGGTTTCTTTGTTTGGATAGAGCGCCTCAACGCTGTCAATGGAGAGTTTAGCAGGGAAAGCAACCTCAACAAGCTTTCCCTTCTCATTAAGCTCCTTGCCATATCTCAAAAAATTGATTGCCCGGTAAACGGGGCGTTTCATCATTTCTTGTGTGACTTCTGCCTCTATCATCTTTCTGGTTTTATCAACATGGGCTTGAATTTTCTTGAGGTGCTTACTTTTAGCCTTGCTTTCCCACCGCATAATATTGACACTTCTTTGGGCTAATTTTGTTGCGGCGGCTTCCTTTGTTTCCTTGTGTAATGCCAAATAATCTTGCCACTGCTCTGTGCTCATTCCTGAGATTTTTTGGCTTTCATAAAGGGGAATATCAAAAAAAGCACTCGCCTGGGTTACTTGATCTTCACCCGCAAGCATTCTATCCATAACACGACCAACTTCACCGGTCAGGAGAGGTAAATCTTTACCTACTTCTTGGCGGTAAGAGGTGTTTAAATCATCACGGATAGAGCGGTAAACAGTGCGCAACCATGTAGCAAATTTATGAAACAATTTCTGAAGACCCGCGTTTGGCGCTTTGTTTTCAGACAAATAAAGCTCAAAATTATAGGCAAATTGTTCATGGTATGGTCGTTGCTGTTCAAGCGACAGAGCTTTCCATGTTTTAAGATCTTTCACACCAAACCACTCAAGAAGCGTCTGCATATCCTCTTTAAAGCGGTGTGGAACATCTTTCATGGCTGCCAAATCAGAATAAACCGTCAGGAAAAAATGCCCCGTCTCATGCAAAAATGTAGAATAATCCGCGTCTTTTGTTAAAAGCGTAGTGAAGGTGCTTGGGTCAAAGCCCCCACGATTCCCTTGAGAAAGCCCATGGCTTGCAGCACCTTTCAAATCTTTTTTGCCAAAAGGGGATTGAAAGCCATACAGATAACGCTCATAAAACGCGCTTGGCATCATATTGAGTTCTTTGGCTTGTGTTGTGATAAAGCTCTTCACGAGGCTGGCAAAAGCCTTTGAAGCCTCATGGGAATAAATGCGGGTGTCCTTTATCTTCTTTAAGAAGCGCTTTTCCACTTCTTGGGCATCACGAGAAAATTTTTCCTCTTGTAGCATGTTTTGAGCAAGATCTTCTACAGCCTTGTCAAAATGCCCTTGTTGCTCATCAAGAAAGCTTTTTGCCTCTGCAGTACTCATGGCTTCTGGATCAAGGCGTACATGATCAATAAGCCCTGCCCCCAAATCAGTCGTCGCTATTTGAGAAGCATATTTTTCTGTGGGAATGACAATATCGCCGCCTGTATCAAGCGCTAATTCTAATTGTTCTTCTACTTCAGACAAAGTCCGTTTCAGTTCCTCACGACTTATGCCCTTTTGGTTCAAAACGGTGTTGAAGTGAGCCGCGTCAATATAAATATTTTCAGCACCCATATCTTTCGCTTGATCAGCCAAAACAGTTTCATAGGCATAAAGACTTCGATTCCTAACCTTGCTTTGCAAGGTTAGCTTTGACAAATCATTTATAAAACGCTTTTGACGCTGAGCCATATTGGCTCTTCCCGCATCATAAACAAATCGGGCAGCCGCTGGAAATGGTGCAAGAACAATCATAGTAGAAGCTGTCTGCCCTGCTGTATCAAGCAGTCTTTGCGCGATTTCTAAGCGTCCTTCCGCTGTTGCAAACAAACTTTCAATGTTTGAGCTTGCCTTAGCAGTCTCCACACCTAAAATTTGGGTTGCTTCCTGGGCAACATTAACACCGGTTTCAACGCCAACCATTGTCGCTGCATTCTTAACAAAATTAACTGCAGCTTGGCGTGTTGTCAATTGTGTGAGGTTGTTCTTAACTGTTTGCGCTACCAATTTTGAAAGCAAAGGCGTAAGAGGCTTAGAAATAACCTTTAAGCCTCCTGCACCGACCGCTGTTCCAAGCAAGCCTATCCCCGCAGCAAAATACATTGCCTTTTCTTTTGGAACGCCTGCCTGTGTCATTTCATGGTAAGAACTTCCATAGATTTGTCTGTACATTTGTTCAATGTATGACGCAGCAAATCCTGCTCCAAAACCCATTGTCGCGCCAGGGGCACTCCCTATTCCTGCACCTGCTGCCATCGCTATTGTCCCAAAAGTAAAAGCTTCTGGAACGGGTTTCCATAATTGCGCAACAAACAAAGAGACATTCTGCAAAAAGCCATATGGTGTACCAAGCTTTTGCAATTCTGCTTCTAATCTTTCACGGCGTTTTAAATCTTCATCTGTCGCCGTTCCTATTCCCTCTTTGTAATGGATTGCATTTAAGTCAAACACAATAGAACCGATATTCCACGCCCGAGCCCAACCCTCCAAAGTGCTTTCTGTATGATGAAGATTGCGAAGATCATCCTGGATTGTCGCGGCAAACCACGGGTCCTTTATCATTCGTCGTGTAAAAGCACTATAGGATGAAAAATTCTCTAAAAAATATTCACGCTGCTTAAAATGTTCTAAATAATAATCAAGATTGTTGGCAATCGCTCTTGTTTCTAGCCCCGTCTTTGCGCTCAAATCGCATATTCTTCCCGCTTTATTGGGCTCAATCTTGCAAGCTTGTGCCGCAACAATCTTTTCTTGCTCACTTCTATATTGCTCATAGTTTGCAAGAATCTCTTTCCCACTTAACCAATCATCGTCTAATGAAGTCTCATGTGAAAGAGAAAGAGATAAAGTCTGTGGTTTTGAACTGTAAGTGCTAGCCTGTAGTGTCTCATCTTGTTGGGGAACAGTCAAAATGCTTTGAGCTTCATTCTCATTTTCCATTATGAATAAGCCTCGCTTCCACTAAATATTCGGTCAATTGATCATATAATTCCTGCCGACCGTAATCTTTTATTTTCTTCTTATTCCCCAATATTGACATGATAACGATTGCCTTCTCTGAAGCCACAAGCCCTAAATCTTCTAAAGTTTTTGCATATTCAAGGCGTTTTTCTAAGGGAATATCTCTAAAATAAAACTTCGTTTTAGATGATACGAATGGGGGTGTCTCATGGACTGAAGAGGTCCACTCGGGTAAGAGTTTTGAAGGATACAAAATCACATCACCCCCAAAGAGTGCCGCATTATCCAAAGAGGCTCTCAAATCTTGTGCATACTGTTTTGAAGCCTGATTGCGCTTCTCCTGTGCAGGGTCTATTTCTACATATGCCTCTCTTAACTTCTCATCATTATCCTTCAATTGATATCTATGATATTGTGTAGCTCCAAAATATCCGTCGTCCACTTTTATGGTATCGTTGAGAACTTGCTGTGTGACAGACTTAATGGCTTCAGGGCTGAGTGGCATATTTTGCGAAGCCTGTTTCTTATAAAGTGCGTCTTGCAAGATTAATTCAAGATTCGCCCTATCTCTCTTATCTTTTTCATTCTCCAGCTTGACAAGGTTCTTAAACCCATTGTCTACCAGAGCAACGGTAAGCGCTTTCTGATCAATTTTTACACTTCCTATACCATTTCCACCCCCATAGCGTTCCATAAGCTTATTCATGGTGGCGCGTGTTAATTTATCTCCAAAGAGGTAGATACCATTATTTTTCATCAAATCAGGATTGCTCACCAACCGTGACACCGTCTCTGGATCGTCTATTGTTGCAGAACCAAGTTGGAGTTTTGTTCTGTCTTGCGGCATAAGTTGCGCCCAAATTTCAGGGGGCACATCTTTCCATCCATTACGTTGAGAAAAAGCAATCATGGCTGCTTGATTATAATTTTCATCATAGGAAAGTTTTTGCTCTCTTAGCATATCCAAATAGCGAGACTTCGTCTCATACTCTGCTTTTTCCAGCATATCTGGTGTCCAACCCTTTTGTTCAGCATAAGCTCTCAAATCAGACAAAACGGAATGAAGCGGTTGCGAGCGGGGCTGGTTAAATTCATTTCGTTGACCCACAAAACCTACCATTTCACGTAAAGAGCCAACCCGCTTTGCCCACCCTTTTTGATATTTTCCATATTTCTCAGGATTTTGTTTTACGAGAGTATCGTAGTGATTTTGGCGTAAATCTAAAAACTGATTCGGGTCCCCATCACTTTCTTTTAAAAGCTTGAGTGTCTTTTTAACCCCCATATTAACAGCCGTATCAAAAGCGATATAGCGGATTTTCTCTGGAAGATTATCAGCATTGAGAGGCAACCAATAATCTTTATAATAGATCTTTTTAATCTCTCCTTCTGTTAATTTTGAAACATCTGGAATTTCAGGATGAGCTTTGGCATTAAGTCCCCAAAAACTAGGGCTTCCAGAATCATTTTGAACATAAGATCTGCCTTCAAAATCCAAGGTCGCATTATAAGCAGTGTTAAAACTTGCCGGTAAAGCCTCTGTTGCCCGCGCTATAAAACCCCTTGCGGTGTTAACAATCTGCTCTTTTTGGGCATTGGGTGCGAAAACTCTGTGTGCTTTTGTGTAAGAATCAAGATCAATTTTGCCTTCTGTATATTGGCTATCCAGAAAATTTAACCCATCAACATGGCGCCCTGCTTCACTATATTTTTGCGCAATTTTAAGCAAAATATCCGTCGTGAGTTTTCTCTTCGCATTCTCAAAGGCAATTGTTCCTTTTTTATAGCCCTGCTGTTCTAACAAATCTTCATAGGCTTTGCCGGCGGCAACATAATTCTTAACAAATTCCGGATTATTAAAATTCTTCGCAAATGCATTCAGATCAAAGCTTGAAACAGCTGTATCACTCAAAGCAGATATGTTTGCCTCTTTGGCTGCTGCGCTGTATTTAAAACTTTCTCCCAAGGAATGCTTCGTTGCAAAATTATGCGTATCAACCAAAACAGATTGTGCTTTCATTTTGAAAAGGAATCTTTGACGTTCGTTATCGAGTTCCCCTTTAAAGCTATCGTTTGCATTCTGAACATCGACTAATAATCCACCATATCCCTCAATCGCATTCTTCCCTTGCGTCAATCCATATTCGGCACGCCTTTCATTCACATACATCAGATATTGGCTGAATTTTTCATTCACACGCGCATCATCCAGTTGATTTTGAAGTTTATTTTGCACTTGGTATATTTCTGCACCAATATTTTGAAAAACATGCCCCAATTGGCTGATCTGTTGCCCACTATCACCCCCCATGGGCTGGATATGTCCGCTTGCTTGGATCTGCCCTTCTGTAGTCTGTGCCGCAACTTCTGGTGCATTGAGAATAGGAACTTTAGCCATTAATATCCCCCATTTCCTCTGTACCATTCATTGGCAAAGATCCTTGCTGAACCGCCCAAAAAGGTTGTTACACCTGCAAATAAGGGATTAATACTCTGTACGTTTGCTCTCGCACGCGTGGCATTTATGCCCGCAATTGTGCCTGACATTTCAACACCCATTTTCTGCATATGTTTGGCTTCTACCGCTTGAACGGTGTTGCTATTGATTGTTAAAAGGTCAATCTCTTTCATTAATTCTGTTGTGGCTAAGATTTCAGCAGCACTTCCAACACCAGCTTTGACCCCATTTGCTGCTAAGTGCGCCTTAGCAGACCCCTGCACTTGTCCCGCTTTCATACCATACTGCATTGCTTGCAACCGTCCCGCACGGTAGAGCTGCATTGCCTGACTCTCTAGCATTTTGGCATTGATCTTTGCCATATCTTGATCAAATGCATAACTCAGTGCTTGAGACTGGAACTGGTATTGCTGCTGTTTGGCTTGCGTATAAGCGCCTATGGCATTTATACCAACACCAAAAAGTGATAAGATACCCCCTACACCAAAGCTCATTGCCCTGCTCCTTTATCCACCTATTGAAACTTCTAGCGTCATTGAAACAATTGTGAGCGGCAAAGGGTCTTTTTGACGAATAAAAACTTGGCCACTATCTCCCCATTGCCCTAATATGGCGACTTCAATTTCTTGAGATTTTAATTCAGGGGGAAGTCCGTAAGGCTCAATGGTACGCTGTTTATATTCCGATAATTTCCCCTTCAATGGACCAACCCATATCCCTGAAGATTGATAAACTCTCAACCATACACGATTAATGTTTTTTTGACGCCCCTGACCAAATCCATCAATTTGAAGAGCGATAGGCAAGCTTTCAAGCTCACTGACATAGGGTAAACCAACATGAACAACTGCACTGGCATAATTGAGCCTTACAGCCCCATTTTTTACGACTTGCTCTGGGTGCACTGCGCCATCTGTAAGGATAGAAACCCGCTTTCCCTCTAAATGCTCCAAGCCCAACATTTTCTTACGGGCAAACCAATAGTCTTTTATCGGTGTCTTTTCGAAGGCTTCCGGCAAAGCATTATCGCACCGTGCAATTGCAACAGTCTCGGATTTCGTCTCTAAAATATGAAAAACAAATTTTGTGCCCGTTTCATCATAAATAAAAAACGCATCCCCTCTCTCTGTCTGTTCTGGATAAGAAAAAAGAGGCTTTGAAGCCGTTATGGTTAAATTCCCACCATCTTCTTTTAAATTATGTTGAATTGTAATGGTTGTCTCTGTGCGGTTATATCCCTCATAGCTTAAACCACAATCAACAAAGAAACTGTCTTTCACATCACTTATTTGACGTGTTTGCATACATTCAATAAAACGCACATATCGACCGTTCATAAAGCGCTTGGTTACAACATATAAGACATCTTCAAAGCCCTCGGAAACAACCGCTACACTCTCAAAAAACCCATCTGTATCGTGGCGGTGAATGGCTGAGACTTGTTGCTCTGGAATATACGTCACACCTATCAACATGCCATTGCTTGAAACGGACCAAATAATAGGACTAGGTGCCTTTGTATAGGCCATATCAACGATTTCTTTTCCGTCAAATAAATGAGAAGAGCGCAAGGTAAGGTCACTGGTAACAAAACCATTAGCCTGCCAATTATAACCGATTTCGCGTAAATGACCACCACGGCTTTCCGCATAAATAGCTGTATTATTCACAATGACCGGCTGGACATTCGATGCCCCTATATAAGATTGTGGTCGTACTGAAATGGTTGTAGGAGTAATGGCATCGGAATTCACTGAACTCACAAGCCATTCCGAAGATTCTGTTAAAAGAAGCAGTTGAGCTAAGGGTAAAATATGTCTTATCGCACTTGCTTCTCGTGCGGCTACCTGTAAAGCAATACGGTCATTGTCTCGCAAAGGAAGACCATAGCTCATATCGCTTTCAGTTCCTGACTTGGTGAGCCAAAATTTTTGCGGTTCACTTAAAGTACCGGCAAACATTCGACGTTGTTCAAAATAGGAAACGGCACTCGGATAATGATTAACGCTCTCAAAAACTTTATCATAGGTTGGAGGGGTGATTGAAGCGTCTGGTTGAATATTATTATCTACAAAATTCAAATTCTGCGTGGTACCGATAAAGCAAAAAATTCCTGCCTGCTTTTTGTAGACATTATAGCGCTCAGCTTCAGGAACTCTTTTCCATTGAAGCGTGTTTTTTGCGCCTTGAATATAAATATTGGTACTGATACCGATTTCTTTGGAAGGCGTACTTTCTCCTATTCCATCCTTGGCAATAGAGGTCACAACATAAATATTATCTTCATAAGTGTCTTTTGAAATGCTTGAAGAAGAAGGAACATATCGGGTGAGCACAAGCCCTTGTGGAGCGGCTAAGGGGGCTTTAAAATTTATGGCTTTAAATTCCCATTTCAAAGCACCAAGCCGTCTCAACTCACTGGGTGGGTGATGCGGGTGAACCATTGTTAAAACATCAGCCGATTGTACATAATGAAGATCAAAAATTTCCGATTGCTTAAAGGGATTAGCTACCTCATAAGGCGTCCCGTCTTTGTTTACCAAAGTAGCTCCCTGGGTGTGAAAACGAAAATAGCCCTCACCTATTTCAATCACCATGGTTTGGGTGGTGTTAAACGTAAAAGGAATGATACGCACACGCTTATCGCTCTCTTTCACTTGGCGCACCATTTTAAAACCAGCACGGTTCTTCACCGTTCCTTGTGGCTGAGCCAAAAAGTTACGCATAATAGCCGCACCCGTTTGAAACTTGCTATCATCCAATCGTCCAAACATTTCTGGTGATATTTCTCCACTCCCAAAACTACGCTGGAAAATCCGTATATTCGACATAGCTGCCCCCTATCTCACAGCTATACTACTCGGAACTTGAGAGAGAGTAACCTTGCGCTGTGTAGTATCCACACCAACTGCTTTAAGGAAATATAACAGCATCATTTGCTCACAGCGCTTAGCCTCCGCACGCCCACTCTCCCCCTTGATGATTGGTCCCGCCAAGATAGAGGCTAAATGCCACACCAATGTTGTCGTGAATAAAGCACTAAATTTCGTCGTATCTTCAATGCGCGCCTGATAAATCAGCAAAGCTTTTTCTTGATTACTATAGAGGACTAATCTTTCTTCTGAATCTGCCTCAATGATATAATCCTGTGGACTGTAGCAAACATTTTTCCCATCAAAACCCACATAGCCTGTATCACTCACCGCGTCATTGGCTATGAGTGAAATAGCCTTTAACAGATCATCTGGAACTGCGTAAGCATATCTCCATTGCTGTATAGAGGTTTCTAAGGATGGCAAAAGCACACGCTTGGTGGAAAAGCTCCAATTATGCATTTCCAACACATTATTACGCGCCATGGGGTAATATATTTTGCAAAGCTCTGCTTGAATTGAACCCTCTGGTGGATCAATGCTGGCAATATTAGGTGCTTGTCCCAAATTCGCCAAGGCCATATTACATATCTCAACCACAGATGCCATATCTTTACTCCCATAAAAAAGCCCCCAAAAAGGGGGATCGTCTTCATATTAATGAAATTGCCTTATGCACATTTCTTGAGCTGTAACCCCTCTTCAAGATTGAGCTTTTCCAAAATGGGGATAAAAATTCTAAATAAGTGCCGTCAAATTTGGAGAGAGCTGTCTTAATTGTCTACTAACATAAAGTGATTTTTAGTGTATAACCACCCACAATGAATATTTTGAAAAAGTATTTAGTGCTCAATTGAGCGTTTTACTAAAATTTTAGTAAGCGTTGTTTCTCTTCAAAGAAGGCGGGAACGGTCCTGCCCACCTTCTTTTGTTTCAAGCTTTGTTTACTTGTGGTTTTTCAGAGCGTTTGCTTTGCTCAAGATCTTGCTTTGTATCTTTTACAATCTCTGACGCAACCTCTGGTATAGTCGTTTCTGGCTTAGCTTTTGGCGGTGAATGAGTGGTCGCGCTTTCCTTCACCAGTTCAAGGTGATCATTTTGCGGTCCATTATATTCAAAGCTTTCACCTTTGTGCCGAACTACTTTGCCAACAAAGCACGTTGTTTTTACCTTATAAATCGGCATAAATCCTCCTTAAATATCCTGCATAAAAGTAGGATAGATTTTCATTCCATCCTGGACAGTTTCAATGAGTGTGGTACTCACCTTTCCGCTTGTGTTCGTCCCCTTAACAACATATTTCGCCCCAAGATAGCGCTTGCCTGTTGAGCCAATAATAGGAGGAATGGTCATGGCAAGTGCCTTTCCTTCTGATAATTTTTCAACTACGATAGCACCTGTTGTTCCAATCACTGTTTCCCCCGTTTTAAGGTCCTCTTTATCAGCAATAACCAGTTGAAACTCCACACTTGTTCCCCCCTTAAAGGCTTGTGGAATTGAAAAATACATGTAAAGCGGTTTACCCTCCCCAATGTCTCGTTGCGTGTATAAGTCAATACTGCGACGCGAATAAGCGGTATCTTTTACTGCCTGCTCTTCGCTAAGTGTTAAAAAATCATCTGTAATCATATCTATTTTTCTCCCTATTATTTCACAACTTCTTCGGTGTTTAAGAGCGCATCAGCACGGCGCAATGGTACACCAAGGAAATCGACCCATGAATGAGGTTTTCCAAATTGCGTAAGACCTTTTTCAATCGTCACAACTGCTTGACTCTTTTCCAAGCCCGCCCGTGCAAGTCCTTTGTGAACAGATTTGTTCATATAAAAAGCAGGGCGTCCAAAACTGATATTGGGAACATGATAAACGGCATCTGATAAAAGATTGATCAATGCTGTAGAAGCACCAGGGGCTTGCGTTCCCTTCTGTTCTTTTAAATCATTAACATCGATATTGGCGATACGCACCACATAGCGCCAATCCTTAACAACAAGACCATTCTTCCATTGATACCGTGTCTCATAACCACGATACTTACCACCCTCGGAATCAAAGACATCGATCTCCCCTAAATCTTCATGAATAAGCCCCGCTTTTGAGCCTTTTGGAAAAGGGCAATACACTGTCTGATCCCCCCAAACCACCAAATAGACAGAGGTGTTGTTTGAACCACGTCCCCCTGCATCCAGGATATTCACGCCATTGGGTGCATTCTTATCACTATAACGGGGAGCAAGCCCAAGAAAACTTTGCGGATTCTTGGCTGGATTACCATAAAAAAGCGTCTGTACTAGCTCTTGATTCATCGACTCCAAAAAAGCCGTGTCTTCTGATAAACGAAATTGTGAAGCGTTCCCATTCAGGATTGCTAAGTCTTTATCTACGCTTGAACGAGCTTCCAACATACCACAAGCCTCATCAACTTGCGCTGTGGTCGATTTACTGGAGGGAATCCCTTTATTAAGAGCACGCCAATAAACTGTCGGTAGCCCTGTGCGAATAACAACGCGTTCGCCGGTGGGCAAATTCCCCTCTTTATAAACGGCATCCTGCAAAATTTCATTGGTTTGAGATAAGAGATTAACAATAATGGGGATCTTACCATCGGGGTCTTGTCGCTTGGACCAATCGGCAAGAGTGAGGTTAGAATTCGGCAAAGAGGTTGTTTCTTGTTCCATAATATATTTCCTTCAAAGTTAAGAGTGGTTGTTGTCGTAAATGGCGCGTGCCATGCTATCAAAGTCTTGGAGTATTTTCTTTCCCGTCCCTGCACCTTGAGAACTCCCGACATAACCGTCTTCGCTCATGTTCTTACCCACCCGATAAAAAGCGCGGATAAGTTCAGGGTGGTTGCCAAGCCCCGATTGGTTTAAAAACTCTTTCAATTCTGGTGAGCCAAATTGCCCCATAGCTCTTTGAGCAATGGCAAGGTTTTCCTGTAACTTCTCACCACCAAATTCTTCATCATTGGTTGAGGCTGTTACAAACTCTTGAGAAAATGCCTCCATGCGCTCTTTCTGTCTTTGAAGGGCAAGAGGCACCATTTTATCCATGAACTTATCCATAGCGACTTGAGAAAGATTAAGTTCTCTTGCCGCTTCCTTTAATCCGTTCTCGATAATTGGATCAAAATCTGCCCCTTCAAATTCTTTAAAGCTGTAGCTTTCAGGTGCACCAAAAGTTTCAGAAGATTTTTGATCACCCTCCTTTTTTTGTGGTTCTTGCTGATCTTGCTCTGATTGGATCAACTGTGTTTCTGGTGCTTCTGTATTGTCATAAAGCTTATCAGTAACCACCTCCTGAGCCATGGACTGCTGCTCTGTTACAGCCTCAGCATTTGCTTGTTCATCAGACATTCTTTGTATTCTCCTTCATCATGGTTTGGTAAAGTTCAGGACATTCGTGAGTAAGGCTGTCTAGCAGACGAAGTCCCATTTCTCTCTTGCCTTCACTAAACGCCATAGCAAGGGCATTTTCACTATAAGAAGAGCGATAAATGCCAGCATTGTTGAGCAGGCGCCAAACAATGGCACGCCCCATTTCTTCCTGCATTAACCACTTGATTTCAGCACATTCTTTCAAGCGGCTTTGCCTTATTTTTTCACGCGCGTCTTCCTCACGTGCAATGCGCGACTGCAAGTCCAAGGGATCAAAATTTTGCATCTATTATCTTTCTAAAGGTGAGGGTGAATTATAACCACTAAACTGGTTTATGACGTCCATAAGCGCATTTTTCCCACCTTCTCCCGTAGAAGATTGAGCCAATTTCTGAGCAATATTCGCCTTCTGCTCTTCCTCTTCCAACTGTTGTTGCTGTTCTTGGGCTTCAGCCCGTTGTTGACGAACCATAGCTACCTGATCATTTGCCACAATCAAGCGGGGATCAACACCAAGCATATCGCTATAGGCATCAACCCAATTGTCTCCGTCAAATTTATCCATAACTTCAGGCTTTATTTGCGCCACCATGCCAAGGCTGCTCACAAAACGGTCAATACTGTTTGTCCCAATAGCACGCTGTGCTTGAGCAAGCATGGAAATAAACTCAACGCTTAAATCCATTCCTTGGATTTCTTGTGGCGGTGGAGGCAAAATTTCACCTTCCACCATTTTGGCAAAAGTCACATCAATTAAAGGGCTCAAAAGCTCATTATGTAAGCGCTCTAAAACAGGACCAAGCATTAATAACTTTTCTTCATGGCGTTCAGCTACTTCTGTGGCTGTCATACGCGTATTATCAGCTTGAGAAAGCATCAAAAATAAATCAGCATAGAAAGAAGAACGAATGCGCTGTCGCACATCTTGAATATCCATTAAGAGATAATTCATATCCAAGCGCGTTTCATAAAGTGGTCGAATACCTCCCGTGGATTGATCAGCAACGGTAATGCCTCCTGGAAACATATCCACTTCATGATTTTTTAAACTTGGTGGAACTTGCAAGGGCATTTTATTGGCAAGATCAATTCCAAGAGCCTTATTATATTGCTCATGCTGTAGCTGATGAATATCCCCTAAACATTCCATGGCTGGACTGTGTCCATAAATATCACCGCTTTGCAATTTCCAACGTGGCACAAGCGCTGGAAAATACTTAAATCCCCCTTCCCTTAAATATTTATTCTCATTTCCTCCTGCTTCAAAATAATAACTTCCAAAAGGCATATTGAGCGCATCACGCTTAGAAGAATCTCTATCAACTCTAGGCTCTACAGCATGAATGAGGGTAATCCATTCGCCAAGACTGCCACGGTCGTATAACCTTTGAACCGATTGGCTGCAATTTTTATAACCAAACTCACCCACAATCTCTCCAACAGTCTTTTGAAACTCGCGGTAAAGAGTATTCACCTTGCCCTTATAATCCATTGCAAGAGCATATTCCCCAATGGGTATAGGATAATGATGAATGATATTATGAAAATCATGCAAAACAAGCGTTGCTGAGGTCCCAAAAGCACCTAATTCTTCATACATCGTGTGTAGAGTGCTATAAGTGTTTGATTTTGTAAACACATGCTGCATCAGTTTTGCTACATTATCCAGCCACACTTTGACCGGTTGGTAAGTGTTTAATTCAGGATCTGAAGTCCCAAGACGAAACCATTGTCTTGCAGGTGACGTTGCCCCACTCATCATGCCTGCACCAAGAATAGAGAGAGCGTGTATCGCTGAATTATCATAAATGCGGTTGTGCTTTTTTTGCCCTTTGTTTCTATCACTCACGAAAAAACGCCCACTGCGTGGTAATAGACTTTCAGATATTTCTTGCCAATGAGAAATCCAAGAAGCACGCTCATCTTTAAGCTGTCCATGACGTGACAAAAGTTTAGTATGTTCGGGCGGCTTAACCTTTAGTGTATCTTGAACACCGTTTTCTTGCATCATTTACTGTCCCAAAAGAGTGTTTTTCCCAAGACTAAGCTCATCAAAATCAACCCCCTTTGCGCCCGTAAGCATGGTAGAAGAAGAAGTGTCCTTTCTTGCTTTATCCAGAAGGACTTTCTTATCGACCTTCTTACGGTTTGCCTTATTCAATTCCGCCTGACTCATTTGTCGCTGCTTTTCTGCATCCATCTTCATTTGTTCCTGAGCACGTTGTTGACTCTCTAACGCTTTCTTGTTTTGTTCTTTGATCTTTTCTGACTGAGTCATCCCCCAAACCGCAGTTCCTATGCTTGCGGCAAGACCTACAGCGATTAATGTCATGTTTATTCTCCTATGATTAAGATTGATCTGTGATCAAGACCTTGTTCTCTGAATTTGCTAAAGATGAATTCAGAAGATCATCCGTTAATTCTCGCTCTGCTTCTTCAACAGTTTTTGCCTCTGTGGCATAAGCAAGCGTTCCATAACTGTCTTCCACGGCATAAATAACGCTTTTACGGTTTACCAACCCCATGATCACTCTATGCCCCTTTAAATGAACCACTTTTCCACCCACGAATATGTTGATATTGCCATTGAGAATTAATGTTGTCGGCTTCTTAACGAGAGCTGTGGTAAAAAGAGATCCCTTCTTCACAAAGACTGTCCGGCTGTAAACTCCTCCATGCAAAGTATGGTGCGTATCAGTGTAAATCTGTTCCTTTTCAGAACAGTTCTCAACCGCCTTTTCAAATTCTCGCATGGCATTGAGATAACGTTCACAGGGTTCTGTAAGGCTCACTGAGGCAATGATTTCTCCAGTATCTTCGGTTACTTCAAACTTTGTCTCTATTAATTTTGCTAAGTCGTTCATCATTCACCACTGGTTATTGCGTTCATAAGGGTTGTATTCCTTGCGCTGTCTCCTCTGAAGATTACGCATATCCATGTCATGGCGGCTCACAACAGGGTGAGAAAAGGTTAAAGCGAGTGCGTCCGCCTCATCAGGTGAAGCACCACCACTGAGCCTCTTTTTGATCTCTTCTTTTGACTCTAAACAAACTTGCCCATTGGCATTAAACCAATAAACAGGCGTTGCTAATTCTTGTTTTAGTCCTGAACGATTGGGTATTGCTCCACCACTATAGAGCCACTCCTTCATAGCACACCAGATTTCAGTACGCTTATTCACATATCGACTTGTGCTCGCTTTGCCTCCAAAAGACACCTCAATCACATCATGACCAAGCTGTCGTAAACGGTCAATAACTCCTGCTCCACCACCACTGTCAATGAACACAGCATCAGCCTGCCATTCTTGCATGACATGAGCTACACGGCTTGCTAATTCCATATTATCCAGCTCATGAAAGACGAGAGGGTCAAAAGCTTGCACACCTTGACGTTTAAAAATAACACTTCTGTCATTTCCAAAACGGGCGGGATCAACTCCTATGATCTTTGGGGCATAAAGAACATTATGCTCACCGTAACGACGGTTTGCTGCTTCCTCAATATCCGTCATACTGATCAACTGATCATCGCTTGCGGCTTCAAAATCACAAAGATATTCACGAGCAAAGGACTTATCCGACATATTGTCTTTAAGCCGTTCGACTTCTGCTGGATCAAGAGCATTGGTATCGTACACAGTATAGCGCCTGCTAAACCAATCACTTTTCTCTTGAGCACCATAAAATAACTCGCTAAACAGATTAATACCCTTTGGAGTCCCGATAAACAAAGCCCACCCTAAGCGGTCAGATAGAGCCGGCTGAAGAACATCCGTCCAGACTTCAGGTTTAATCTGTGCCACTTCGTCGACAACACAACCGTCTAACCGCAATCCACGCATTGCATCCGGTTTATCTGCACCAAAGAGACGTATCACGCCATGATTGTGCTTAAAGGTAACTTTAAGTTCGGACTCATTAATATCAACGGCATTCACTCTCATAAGAGGCAAGAGCTTGTGCTTTAAACGCTGCCATGCAATGGCTTTTGCCTGCTTAAGATAGGGGGCAACATAAACAAAAAAGGGCATTTCCTTGTTAGAAGAAATCGCTTTATCGCATAATTCCATGAGGGAAAATTCAGATTTACCACCCCGTCTGTGTAAAGCAATAACATTGAAGCGCTTTAATGCTAAGTGGCATTCTCGTTGCCACTCTCTGGGAAGATAGTCAAGCGTCAATCGCTGACACGTCATGCTTTGGAACACCCGTCTCAACAATAATATGAAGCCCACCACCATCTTCACCGGAAATTTGCATAGGCAATACTTTTCCAAGCAAATTCATAAAAGGACCAGGATTATCTTTAGCCTGCTGCTCAAGGTAGGAAACCAATCCGTCATTACCAATTTTGTTCCCGGCTTGTTCAGCAGCTTTCAATATAGCATTTTTGAGAAGTTTTGTTGTCTTATTAGCCGCCCCTTTAGGTCGACCATTACCAGCCGCCGGTGGCTTTCTTTTATGACTATTGACCATTATTTATTACCCTCACGCTATCCAAAAAAAAACCTCTTTCCTAGCCGTAATCGAGACTAAGATTGAAGAGTTGGGGGGAAATTTTGACAATAAAAAACGAAAAATACAAGGAATTTTAAATAAGGGAAACGGGAAGATTGAATCAAAAAAGCAGGAGTTATTCCTGCTTGCACAAAATTAGACACACCTCACCCGTTGAGTTAAGCGCACTTTAATTAAAATTTTTCTCAAAGTCAAGAAAAAAAAACTCCTGCCGAAGTTATATGCGCATTTACGTGTTTTTCGTGATGGACAAGATATAGAAAATCACCATCATAGCTTGTTCTTTTGCAGATATTCGCTTACTCATTAGAAAAGGAGTTTTGCTGACTGCCCGTTTTGCTTTAAAAGGTCAATCGTTAATTTATCAAACGAAACAAAGGTCTCACCACCTAGCCAATTACCCTCATAAGATGTAATTCCATCAGCAAAATCTCCACCAGCCTCAAGAATAGCAAACCCTACTTCAACAGCTGCTCTATTCATCACGACATTACTGGTTGCTAGCAGATCACGTAACATTTCAGCTACATCTTCCTTTGATAATTCCTTTGATAATTTTGCACCTCAACGAAGTATCCAAACAAGTTCGCATAGACAAGGTAAAGAAATAGCTATGAGAGAAGCTTCTCTTAAGATCTTACTTGCTATTTCATCTTGCTTTTTATCATCTTGTAAAACAGCACGAGCTAGAACATTTGTATCTACAGAAATCTTCACTTTTCCCCAGCCCAACCAGAAGCCGTAATTTCGTTCATTTCTTCAATGGTTAGAGGTTTTTTTAGTTTTCCAGAAAATCGTCCAATAAAGCTCTCAATAGTGCTTGTAGGCTGTGACGCTTTTATACGAAGTTCGCCACCTGGTAGTTTATCAAAGTCAACCTTCTCACTTGGTTTAACCCCAAGGTGCTGTAGTACATCCCGCCTCAGCGTAATTTGTCCTTTTGCTGTAACCGTTAATGAAGGCATAGAAAAACCCTCTTACACTCAAGATAACTCTTGAGTATATATAAAAGTAATGTAAAAATCAATTACCTTAAACATAAGAAAATTAAGCCCTACGAATATCCGTATGAATGAAGTCATTTCCTTTGAACAATAAGGGCAATTTATAGTTGACAGCGCAGGCATATGCAAAACAATCTCCCATATTTAATTGAGCTTTTTGTCCTGTTCCCTTGCCAAATTTTTGTTTTGCATCAAGTGCCTTCTCAGCTTCATTTTCAGATAAAGCGATCATAGAAATTCTATATGCCATGAAAAACTCATGCACAGCAAGCCTACTTTCCTTGAGTGTTGTTTGTGATATTGGCTTACCCTTCGGTGTATTGAACATACAAAGCCCAGATACTGCCTCAAATTTCGCCATAGCAGACGAATAAACTTTCTTGGCTGATTTTAGTTTTTCATTGAAAAACGCGGCTTCTGGTTCTTCGTTAATAATTGCTATAATTGCCGAAGCATCAACAAACATCATACTCCCCCACTCAAATCATCAAAAAAAACCTTCTTCTCTTCTTCACTCCAATAGGGATTATTTTTTCTGACTTTAGTTCTAAATCTTTTTTGTATCGCTTTTATTTTATCATCTATAGAGGGCTCATTCCGTTTTTGCTCTTGTAAAAGTAACATCCCTTTTTCAACGGTATCACGCAAACTTTTGAAACCGTTCTCATTCTTTACTTGTTCAACCAGCTCCCTTACACTAGGATCAGCGATGAATAGAGATTTTCCTGGCATATTATTAGTCCATTAATATATTTCTTTGATATGATCATATTATTTATATAATATTATTCATCATATTTTGCACGAAAAATCGCTATTTTAAATATTTTTCGCTTTTTTTCTACCTCAACCTACATGTGCGACAACGACCGCCATACATAAGCTTTTCCCCTTGTTACATTGTTTTTTTGGGGATTAAAGTGATTGTGCAAAATATCGCATAAAAGACGTAAATCAGCCATGTAATGAGACATAGCAATCCCACGTAATATCACATACTTTATAATGATCTCGAAATTTGCATAAGGATTATCTCTTTGCCCTTTTGCAAGTGCCTTATTGACATCATCATAACGCTTAATTGCCCGCTGATACCATTCTTCATATTCATCATTGCTCCGTAACCCGATGTTCTTTTCCCATTCAGCCCCAGGTGAAAGGAGTGCTTGCTTATACGCATTCACCACGTGGAGGTATTTTACGACAGCATCATATTGATCAGATGTAATGCCCTTGCCTGGTTCCGTTTCATTTAAGAGAACCAACCTGCCTAAATTGGTAGCGGAGCGTGGATCTCTAGCCTGTTTAAGACTTAACCCTGTTAATCTTGCCCTTGCTTCAAGAGCCGTTTTATCCAATGATTTGTTTACTCTTGAAAAGAGTTCATTTTGGTGTCGTCGCTTGTCTTCAAGCTTTATTCCCCTTTTCTTCCTTTTGGCACGTAATTTTGCTGCTTTTGAACGCGCTTTTATTTTCATATCTTGCCTTATTCAAATTACTTTAAAAGGGGATTTTATCATCAAAAGAGCCATGTGATGAGGTGTATACTATTGTGGAATGAGTGCCTCCTGCCAGCTGATTATTTTCTGCACCTGAATTGCTTTGTTCCAACTTTTCTAAAGACATAATCTCACCATGAAAGGCTTTTAAAACAATCTCTGTTGTGTAACGGTCATGACCATTTTTATCTTGCCATTTACGTGTTTGTAATTTGCCTTCTATGTAAACCTTTGAACCTTTGTGTAGATATTGAAGAGCAATTTTTGCCAAATGTGGATTAAAAACCACTACGGAATGCCATTCTGTTTTGTCTACTTTCTTATTGGTTGCCTTGTCTGTATAGCTTTCAGAAGTTGCCATACGAAAATTGACTATTTCAACTCCAGAAGTCATCGTTTTGCTTTCGGGATCATCCCCTAAATAGCCAATTAACATCACTTTATTCAGCATGTTTTTTGTTACCTTAAGTTCGTATTTAAATATGTAAAAGTCTTAGCAGAGTTTTATTGTTTTTTCAATTATTTCAATAATATATTATTGATTATTAACATATAACATTATGTTTTATAGCCTTCGGGATAAAAAATTGAATTTCGCGAATTTATTCAAAATTTTGTTTCATGTAACTTTTTTCTATGTTATACGTTACATGAAACATAATGGAGATTTTTTATGGCTACAATGCACGTTAATGAACGCGTTCAAAAACATCGCAACGCACAAAGAAAAGCAGGTTTGCGCTTAATGCAAATTTGGGTACCAGATACTCGTCAACCAAACTTTGCAGAAGAGTGCCGACGCCAATGTCGCTTAGTCGCAAAAATGGGTAAAACAGATACATCTATGCAGTTGTTAATGGATCAATCTTTAATGGATATTGATGGCTGGACAGAATGATGCGTGGATCTCTCGTCACAATAGCTATGCAAGGCGATTTTGGTAAACCAAGACCTGCGTTAATCATTCAAGCCAATCAATTTAGTGAACATACAAGCGTAACGGTTTTACCCATTACCAGCACACTTGTTGATGCGCCATTACTTCGCATTACTCTCCAACCAGACAGCAAAAATGGTTTACAAAAAACTTCTCAAGTCATGATTGATAAGATTATGACGGTAAGATGTGAAAAAATTAGCCCAGCTTTTGGCTCCATTCATGCAGATAAAATGGTAGAAATTGAACGCTGTTTAGCTGTATTTTTGGGAATAGTAAAATAAATGAGCTCCTCATGTTATTGTTTTACTTATTTGATTAATGTTTTGTATTTTGTTTTCTTTTTTGTATCTACTCAATTGAATATCAAGTGCTTTTTTTAGCTCTCTTTCTTTTTAATAGACGACTGTATCGCGTAAATCGATATATTTATTAAACTGCGTGTACGCAACATGAGAAAGAATGAACAAACTAAAAAAGAGTACCAAATAGCAATATCTAAGTACCAAAATACAGTATCCAATGATAAAGAAAGCTTGTACTCTAGGTATTTAGAAATAACAGAGAAAAAAACCATTTCTTTACAACTGTTTGGAAAAATTAAAACGACAAATGCTAAAATTATGAGCTTTAAGATTCCGTGCATATATTGTTGTAAATCACGTGTTAGGATCACCCAACCCGTTTTATCTCCATCTTTATATTTTGGGTTATTCTGCAACTCAAAAGGAATATGAGAATTACATAAAATTACAAAAATATTTGTTATTATTATCAAACAAAAAGTTGCAAATATCAAAATACTTTGGATAAAGTAGGGATTTTTTTTAATTCCTACAAAATATAAAAATATAAAAACTATTATGCCAAATAAGGCTCTTAGCTGTTTATCTGTAAACATATTCATTTCCTGCACTTTTCGATAGTTTTTTGATCTCTCTGTTGATCTCATCTATAAGAGGCTCGTAATTGAGAACGCTTTTCGGAATAGCACCCCCATAAACCCATGCTTTTACTTGCGCTTTGGTGCTAAAATCTGCCTTTTCTGGTATGGTGTAATACTGACCACCGTCAAACTTTTCACACTCTCTTGTGCCATCTTCATATTCGTAGAGGTTGTAAAAATACTCTGCCGCTCCGTCTCCCCAAGGAACATACCCCACAGCCGTTGCGATAAACTTTTTTTGCATAGGCTGTTTACGTTTTTTAAAGAATCTTCGTTTTAATATTTCCATGTTTTAACCTCTATTTTTACCAATGGGTTAATTTACCTCAAATTTGACCGTACAGAGCGTTTTATATTACGGGTGTGTTTTTTCATCATAAAATCTTTAAATCGCTTTGTACGGTACCTTTTTATCGATTTAAATACATGCCTAATCGTAAAATGATCAGCAAATTTCACTATTTTGCTGTTTTAAGCCGCTTTAGAATTGCTACTGTTATGTTGCTTTTCACTAGGCTTGCCTATTCTCATGAATGAAATGCGCTTGCCTCCTAAGGCTAGGTTACGCGTATTTTCAACTGCCATAAAAACTCTCTCAGCAACACCATAAAGCCTGCTTTCTAAATCACGACAATACTGCGCAAGATCAGCGCATGAGGGCACAAATGTTGTGGACATGCCTTTTGCTTCACCACGTATAAGATTTTTAACAGCTTGCAATAAAGACCAGAGTGAAATGCCGTTAAGAGCTGCGATATAAGCCTTTGCACGCGCTTCTACATTCGAAACTTTTTGCATTGTCAAACCACCTTCAAGCACATCAAGAGCCTCTGCTATGTCTTCAACAGACGCTTTCACGGTAAGTAAGTTTTGAACAGTCTGATAAGCTTCTAAAGCTTGTTTCTCTAGGGTTTTTGTCAATTGAATGCCATTTCTCAAGGTCCATGGGAACTCCAGAGTTACACATTTCTCTATCTGTTGCACGGTATCTTGTAGAGGCGTCACTAAGCTGTGTTGCACCGATAAGATTACGGATTGTCTCTCCGGTACCACCACGAGTTCTTTGATCTTTTGAAAAGTTTCCATTGTTTCCACCATTGTTGTTCGTGTTTTTTGTTTTCTCTAAATCCTCGATAGCCTTGCGTACCCAGTTACGCCATGTTGCTTGCCAATCGATTTTGGTTGCATTTGCTCCGGCTTTTGAACGCCAGTAATCTCGAAACTTTGCGATTTCGACTTTCACACGCCCTGGAAGCAAGCCTTCTTCGATGGCAAAATCGTAATCGGGTTCAAAATCCGTAGGCAATCGACAACCGCGATTAGCTTGCGCTCGTTTTGCTTTTTTGGGAACATTCTCTTGCTCGTGAATGGGAGGTTGGTTTTCTACACCCGTTGCGATTTGCTCTGATGTGGTCTCAACAGCAGCAACCTCTGTTGGCTCGTCAACCAAATCGATTGTTTCTAAATCTTCAAAATCAATTTCTTTTTTTGCTAAAACGTTAGTTTTAGTTTTTTTATTATATATGTTATTGTTAATGTTATATGGTATCGTTTCCGTATCGCTTTCGTATTCATTCCGTATAGAATTCGTATCGCCTTCGTATTTAGCTTGTATAGATTTCGTATTATGCTTTACGTCTTTTTCTTTAGATTTTTTCCATCTAGCACTAACAGCTTTTGATGCCGCTTCTGATTTTCCGGCGCTATCACTTAATTCTGCTTCAACATCTAGATTCCATAAACGTCCGTCTGCTAAACGAATAATATGACCCGTACTCTGTAAAACATCTAATGCTTTGACAAATGCCTTTACTGAATAGCCAGTATAATTAGCCCAAACCTTAATGTTATTTAAAAGCGGCTCGCCTGTGTGAAGCATTTGCAACCGTAATCTCATGTATATATTGCCTTCAATAGAAGACAAACAAGTGAGATCAAGAATCCATTTATCGGCAAAAAGCCTTGTCCATGGTATTTTACTGGACATGCATACCCCCTTCTTTCATTAAATATAAAATTGCCAAAGCATCTGCTTCATTATCATCACAAGGCGCGTGACCTTTTGCACGCATTGCCTTAATCATTTCTTCTTTTGACGCATTCCCTTTGCCTGTCATTGCTTTTTTAATCGTACCAACGGGAATGCCTTCATACGGTATCTGATGATGTTCACACCAAGCTGTTAATGTTGCTAGAAAGCCCCCATAAACATGAGAAGCGTCTGTACCCACATGCCGACGTACCTCTTCGAAATACACCGCATCAATTTCATCAACAGACCTTTTTAGTTCAGTAAGCCATTTCTTAAAGCGCAGATAACGCATCCCACCGCCTTCAAAACGGCGTGATTGAAAATATTCTGTATCGCTTGTGATAAAACCAACTGCATCACGAAGCGCCCAGCCAGTCTTAGTCCCTAGATCAAGACAAAGAATGGTTTGTGCATTAGTGATCATAATTCCCCCCTTAAATTAATTTGATCTCTTTATTTTTGCCTGTTTAAGAGTGTGAATGATGCTGTTGATGTTCATTCTTTTCTGTAGAAGCAGTAATAAAAGCAGATTGTGAAGATAATTTAGAATCACATGATTGCGTCCTATAAAAAAAAGAGAAAAAATCTTCTGCCTTAATCGGTGCTCCAATTCTTTTGGCTTCATTCAAAAGAATTGGGATATGTTTTGTTGGAATTCTCCCACCAGTTCCACCTTTTGATATAGGACGGAGCCAGACATACACGCGTGTTCTATGAACCCCAAGCAACTGAGATACCCTACGAACCCCGCCTAATAGATTTATTATTTCATAAAATTGTTTCATAATTCATATTGTAGCTTATTTAGGTACAAAATCAATAGACAATGTAATGAAAATCACAAAAGATTTTTTTTTAAATAAAAGATATATGGAAACCATGAATAACATTATGAAAATTTGGCTAAGTGAAGCCTTACAAGAATCTGGATTATCTCAATCATCGCTTGCTAGACAACTAAGTGAGAAGATGCATCGCCCTATCTACCGTTCTGCGGTCAATAAAATGCTAACAGGTGAACGAGGAATAAGTGCACAAGAAGGTATAGCAATTGAGGAAATCACAAAATATCCACTTCCACGAAAAAAAACTATACCCTTAATGGGTTATGTAGGAGCAGGTTCAGAAATTATCCCCTATGAAGATGGTTGGCTTGAAGAGGTGGAGTTACCTCCATACATTACAAAAGATACATACGCAGTAAAAGTTGAAGGCGACTCAATGGAACCTTTCATTGAAGATAAATCTATTTTATTTTATTCAGAGAACATTTGTCCAAGTTTACTTCTCAATAAAAAAGCAATTGTCTATACGCAAGATGGACGTTGCTTTGTTAAAATAATAAAACAAGGTAGTCAGCCTGGTTTATTTAATTTAGAGAGTTTAAATAGATTGTATCCAGAAATAAAAGATATTGCATTAGTTTGGGCTGCATCTATAGATTGGATAAAACCACCGAAATTTTAAAAAGTTAAATCATATGAGTATAATTTTTCTTATTGTATCGTATACCTCTGTTAAGAAGAGAATTATGCAAATATTTGCAAACTAATTGGTTAGAATATTTATCCAATGTAATTGCATTACTAAAGCTCTAACTGTTCTAAACATATCCTTTTTTTAATAATTACAGTTTTAATTTTCTAAGTGATTTTTTATATTTATGTAAAAAGTTTCTAAAATCATTACGTTTATTATTGACAAATGTTCCTAAATACGCTACATTGGTATTCATAAACCACGCACAAACAATTGCCAAGAGGCGTTATGGAGGAAAAATTATGGAAAATCCAATTCTTATAAATTCCAATGAAATTTTATTAGTTGCCTACGATAAAGATCAAAACATTGGTCGGTCTGGACCACTTGATGAAAGCCAAGTTCTAAAAATTATTGACGAGGCAGATGATGCAATCCAAATCTTTCGCATCAATCCTTCTGAAAAAAGTTGCGAAGACATTTCTGAAGAAATTGCAGACGCATATGTAGAAGAAAATATTGAACATCTCGATGAAGATAGTGAGGTTCATTACTTTGTACGTGAAAGTGATGCTTACCATGACCTTTTATCTGATTTAGCAGACGAAAAATATAATGATGAGATTTACGGTACTTACGAACAACAACACCGTTTGCGTCCTTGTGATGTGCTTTAAAAATTCTAAAGGGCGCTTTTAAAAGCGCCCCCTTTAATTCATCAATAATTAATTAGAGTAAACTTATGACCACACATGATAATAATATTCATAGTGAAGGATATCTCACGCCTGAAAACGAGGTAGACAACAAAATTGGTTATGCCAAAATGGTCAATGCCCATGTCATGCATAGGTACTTACATTTGAAACAAGATTTTTCCAATTGGTTTAATGATTGTGTTGAAAAGCTTGATCTAAAAAAAGGCGTGGATTTTGTTTTTACAAAACAAGAATGGAACAGACAGAAGATTTGTCCAAAATCTGAAATAGAAACAGATAAAACTGATAATCATTACTTCAAAATTCACGCAGCAAAGAAAATCGCTAAAGCAGAGCGCCATAGAAACTATGGCAGAATATTATACCAAAACTTATGTTTTTCTTAATTAAGGGGGTGATGATGCAAAATTTTATTAGAACATATGAAAAAAATACAAGCTTCTTAAAAGGAGTCCATCATGCATAATTTTGTCACAACGGCCAAAAGCAATTTTAATAACCAAACTGTTCAAACTATGTCCAGTCGTGAAATTGCTGAACTATGCGGTAAGCAACATGCGCATATTATGCGTGATATTAGGCAAATGTTAGGGGAATTATATCCTGAAGAGGGTCAATCCAAATTTGGATCCACCTATTTAGACAAACAAGGCAAGCCCCAAAACTGCTACCATCTCCCCAAACGTGAATGCCTCATCTTAGTTTCGGGTTACAGCATGACATTACGTGCTAGGATTATAGATCCTTGGCAAGAATTGGAAAAGCAAGCAGTAACACCACAAATCGACTATTCAAGTCCAAAGGCTATGATTGGCTTTTTGAATTACCTACAAGGTCAAATAGATCAAAAAGACACCATCATTGAAGATTTAACACCAAAAGCCATGGCTCTTGAAAGTTTGCAACGTCACAACGGGCTTTTTGGTCTTACAGAAGCTGCTAAAATACTCGAGATGCAACCAAAACAGTTCATTCTCTTCTTACAGAAAAAAGGTTGGGTTTACAGACGCGCAGCGGGTGGAAATTTGCTTCCTTATCAAGACAAAATCCAAAAACAACTTATGGATTGTCCAACCATCACACTTCAAACCGCAAGTGGAATAGAAAAAGTTATTCCTTGCGCAAAAATCACAGCAAAAGGCATTGGTGTGTTGTCTCAAGAACTTAAAAGACAAAGCATGCATTAATTAAGGGATGTAACCATGCAAAAAAATACGAGCTCACTGATGAAATAAAAGAATTTCATGATGCAAGAACCGATAAAAGTAAAAAACTTTATCGCATACGTGCATTAAGAGATTTTAGAAATATTAAAAAGGGTTACTTAGGCGGCTATATACAAAAAGAAGACAACCTATCGCATGAAGGCGATTGTTGGGTTTGGCATAAAGCTAT
>NZ_JBHILZ010000108.1:0-584 GCF_042193725.1 Bartonella sp. OT172YNZD
GCGGCAAAACATTTTTTGACCTCTTTAAACAGTCTCTTTAATTGGGCGGTTGATAATGCCCTTTTAAATAGAAATCCTGCCTTTAATATAAAAGCACCAAAATCTTTAAACAGTGAGGGATTACAGCCATGGCTAGAAGAGGACATAGACAAATATTATCACCGTTGGTCACATGGTACACATGAACGCGTCTGGATTGATGTTCTTCTTTATACAGGCTTGCGTCGTGGTGATGCCGTTCGTATCGGCTGGAAAGACGTCAAAGATAATATCATTTATCTCAAAACAGAAAAGAGCCAATTTAAAACAGATGTTTTTCTTCCTATTTTACCAGAACTAGAGGAAATCCTTAAAATTGGTCCCATAGGTAATGAAACATTTATTTGTGGTAAAGGTGGAAATAAGCTTGTCAAAGAAAGTTTTGGCAACCTCTTTCGTGAAGCATGTAATGCGGCGGGTATTAAAAAATCAGCGCACGGATTGCGAAAATTAGCAGCAACACGTGCAGCCAATGCTGGTGCGACAGTTTCGCAAATGAAAGCGCTTTTTGGCTGGACAGAAGATAAAATGGCATCCCTTTATAC
>NZ_JBHILZ010000109.1:0-584 GCF_042193725.1 Bartonella sp. OT172YNZD
TTGATCAGCCAGCCTATTCAAGCCTTTCATTTGCCAAAACCAAACAGCAGACCAAAGCGCTGCTGGAAACTTTTCCAACTCTTCTGGAAAAGCCTCACAATCAACCGCTTGTTTATCGACTGAGCACCAAAACTTCGTAAAACGGCGATAATTATTGCGCCCCGTCAACTGGATCAAACCACGCCCCTTAAAGCGCACCCCATCACCAGGGTTGATATTGCCTAAATCACGCCGCCCCTCATAAGCACGCCCAGAGGCATATTCACAAACGGTAAAAAAGCCATCACTCTCATGCGCACATTGGCTTAAAAAATGCGCAATACGCAACGGTGTTGTGAGTGCCCCATAGGATAAAGCTTCAGGCAACACGCGTGCCATTTCAACAATAATAAAATCTTGACGCGCATGATGCGCCAGTTTAGGCGCAAGGCGGTGAAGAAAAGAAGCATCTATTGAAATCATAACAAACCACTCAATGCATAAAAATCCATGCGCAGTTTATCGGATCTCCACCCCCCAATATAAGCCTGACACTGTCAGTCAAAACTCTCAATACTCATAAAACTCTGGAAATAACGAACCTT
>NZ_JBHILZ010000110.1:0-574 GCF_042193725.1 Bartonella sp. OT172YNZD
TAGACTTCCGCTGAAAACCTATTCACCCCCCCTCTAGGTTTGCCTCTCTGGGCCAACAATTGGTATCAGAGCCTAGCTCTGTATTTTTCAAAATTAGTGTGTGCATAATTTTGATTATACTTGCTTAACTGCAATAGAGTATAAAGATCATGGCATTAGTTTTTGAAAAACATCCTTTATTTGATGGAACAAATTTTTGCTATTGGAAAGCATGCATGTCATTTTACCTTCAAGGTTTTCATTTAGATTCTTGAAAAATCATAGTTCATGATGATGATTCAAAATGCTTATCTTCAAATATGGAAGCTATAGATTTATTGCATAGTGCTTTAAGTAATGATGTAATTTCTAAAATCTCTAGTTGCACATCGGCTAAAGATATTTGGGATAAGTTAGAATATCTTTATGAGACTAATATTGTTTCCTCCGAAGTTCTTGTTAATAACTATTTTGTAGAGGAATCAATCATTGCAACAATCGATATCAAGGATGTGCAAAAGCAAGATATTGCAAATGATGAATCATCCATCTTAGTGCCAAACATGGATACTCAAATGGAGATGGAGAGCAATGA
>NZ_JBHILZ010000111.1:0-571 GCF_042193725.1 Bartonella sp. OT172YNZD
CTAGCAGAAATTGCGCGGTTGCAGCAGGAACAGCGGGAGATTGCAGCGCAATTGAAAGCCATGCGCGCAACGCCGGTTCGCATTAAAAGGGGGCAGCCATGAAGGAATGGTTTACTATTGCCGAATTGGCTGAGGCAGCTTTGCCAGGGTTGCCGAAAACAAAGATTGGTCTCAACAATCTTGCGCTTAAGAAATGGCGTTTGAATACACAATTGTTTCGCCAAACATTAGGCAAAACCAAGACGGTTTGGGAGTATCACATTTCCTTATTGCCGGAGGGGGCGCGGGCGGCATTGTTGGTGCGGTTTGGTGGGGCTGTTGATGTGAAACAAACGCAAGGGGAACAAAAGACAAGTGTTTGGGTGCGTTATGAAGGGCTTTCAAAGGCGCATAAAAGGCGCTGTGAAGAGCGTTTGAAGGCGCTTTGTTATTGGGAAGATTTACTCCATGCCGGTATGGGTGTGCATGATGCGGCAAGCTTGAGTGCGGTGCACTTTGGTGTGAGCCGGATGTCGCTTTTTAATTGGCGGCAGATGGTTGAAGGGTATGAGCGCCCTGATTGGTTGGCAGC
>NZ_JBHILZ010000112.1:0-571 GCF_042193725.1 Bartonella sp. OT172YNZD
CTAAAATCCAGTCGAAATCTGTAAGTCACCTGTAGCCTCTGTATCTGTAGAATATATATATATATGCCAAAAAGAAAGAAAAGTAGGGGGAACCTACGGTCAGATAGTAGATACTATCTTAAGTAGGTGTTTATGCCATGATGCGTATATGTACATGAAATAGCTACATGTCTGACCAAATGCGACTCGACTCGAAACCAAAGCGAAAACTCAACGAAATGGATAACAAAGCCCAAACCCATCAAAATAAAGTGGAGCTAGTACCTCTGGATAATCCCTATTCATCGAAGCATCTGATGCAAACGAATCATAGGTGCGACTTTAAGATGGACTAACGTCTAGGGAACTCGTAACCCAATCCCAGCGCTGGTTTTACCGACTCGCACGGTGGGGAGTCTCTGGCCCCGTCCTTAGGTCACCGAATCATCGACGCTAAAGGTTGATACCATGGCCCCGAAAATAAATATAAACCAAATGCACCGATGACACCAACAATCAATGAAGTATCTAATTGTTATACTTTATTCCATTTCTTTTTTTATAACACCAACAACAATAAAACTTACAGCTA
>NZ_JBHILZ010000113.1:0-569 GCF_042193725.1 Bartonella sp. OT172YNZD
CTAACTGGGAATTCACGTTAGAGCCACGCACGCAATACGGCACTATTGAAGCTTCTTATTTTGATCGCTCAACAGGGCAACAATGCCAAGTCAAGCATCAGACAGGGTTTAGCGGGCCTGTGCGGCGTCTACGCAGTTGTTATCCATGTCAAGAAGAAGCTTTATCTGCCGCTGCTTCCGAGTCGGATCGCTTATGTCGTGCTGTAGGCAGTGGCTCTTTGTCTCTTGAGGGGAATCCAGAAATCATGGCGGATCAACCTCTCATCCTTCAAGGGTTTCGTGGGCAAATCAATGGACCATGGAAAGCCGCTACCGTCACACATCGTTATGAAAAACAAAGCGGATACACAACAGAAATCACCTTTGAGGCACCAAACAAGGGAAAAGAAAGCAATGAGAACATTGAACATGCTAAAAACAGAAAACCCAAGAGATAATTTTGCTTCTTCTTTTCGTCAACTTCCCCATAATATTGAAGCGGAACAGGCATTACTTGGAGCAATCCTGATTAATAATAATGCACTCGATCGCGTTTCAGACTTTCTCAAAGCAGAACATTTTTTTGAAAC
>NZ_JBHILZ010000114.1:0-562 GCF_042193725.1 Bartonella sp. OT172YNZD
TCATCATTTTTAGCCTCCTCAATAGACTTAGGTTCTAACTGAGATATGAATGCACTATGGTTCATATGATGCATAGAGGACCGAAGTTTTCTACCTTCATTAGGGCTACCAATGATGAGTTCTTGAGGATTATTTCTGGCATACTTCCATTCTTTGGGAATATCTTAAAGCTTCTCTGGAGTTGGAAAATCCTTCTTTGGATCAATAGATGTCGAATCATCTTTTGCTTTGACTTTATCATTTATATCCAATTTTTCCAATGCTATATCATCATCATCATTAGTGATAGAATGTGTCTCATCAAAAGTCACATGCATAGACTCTTCTATGACTAGTGTTCTTTTGTTGAAAACACGAAACGCTTTACTTGAAGTAGAATAACCAAGAAAAATAGCCTCATCGGCTTTAGCATCAAACTTACCAAGATTATTCTTACCATTATTTAGAACAAAACAGGTGCAACCAAAAGCACGAAAGTACTTAACATTTGGTTTGCGACCGTTCCATATCTCATACGGAGTCTTTTTGAGAATTGGTCTAATAACGACGCGGTTTAGCACAT
>NZ_JBHILZ010000115.1:0-560 GCF_042193725.1 Bartonella sp. OT172YNZD
ATGGATTTTTCTAATAGGAAACATTCCCATAAGCGGCATAGCCGCTCCTATGATGGGGTGGAGATAACGGGGTGGGGAGATAAAAGCAATGTTTAGCGCTGTTTCAAAACTGTCTTTTGGTCTGCTTTTTTTTGTCAGTGTGATGTTGGCGGCTTTTGGCTTTATGAAAGCGCAAATTTTAAAAGCGGAAAAGGCGCGTGATTTGTATTGGCAGTTGGAGATTGCCAAGGCTTCCGAAAAAGCACAGCTTGATCTGGAGCGACAAAGGCAAGCTGCGTTGGAAGCTGAGCATCGAGCGCAAGGGGTGATTTCGGCTTTGGAACAAAAGCTTATCAAAATGGAGGAAGTCAATGGGAAGTTGCCGGTTACTGGCGATGGCATTGGGCTTGAGCGTGTGCGCTTGCTCAACACACAAGCCGGTGGGTAGCCTTTCTTATCATTTTTTATCGGTTGAATTGCCGCCTGTTGTTCGCATGGCGTGTTCCCGCCCAGCTTTATTGCCAGAGCGTGCTTTGAATGCGCGCGAAGTGGTGCACTATTGGGGGCGTGATCGTGCTGCT
>NZ_JBHILZ010000116.1:0-559 GCF_042193725.1 Bartonella sp. OT172YNZD
CTGGATCATCAAGCGCTTCAACAATTGCTTGATAAAGCTGCATCATCGTCGCAGGATTAGCATTGGCGTCTTGGAATGCTCCAACATCACATCCATAATGACGACGCAAAACCCGCGTCCCAATCCTTGTCGTCAGACATTTACGGAGTGACTGTTGGCAATGGTCCCAACCATATAAGAGAGAGCCATCCTTTTCGCTGATCCCGCACCGCATGCTTTAAGCACCCTTCGTTGTCTTTGTGGAAGAAACAGTTGGGGCTGCAGAAACGATAGGGGCTGGTTTTTCAGCAATCTGACCAAGAAGCAACGGATACTTTGCCGCTTCCTCACTTAAACAAATTTCTTCACCTTTTCCCGGTGAACGCTTGCCTGCAACAAAATCGGCATTGGTTAAAATAACATAAGTGTTCTCACGCATCATAAAACTCCTTTAAAGGGGGTAAGAGGTTGTGGAGGGACCCATTTTGACCCCACCGTGTTTGTGGCTTGCGCCAACAGATTTTTGATTGTGCTGCAAATCTTCTGCTTGAATATGCACACTGCCCGTTAATTCAACACG
>NZ_JBHILZ010000117.1:0-551 GCF_042193725.1 Bartonella sp. OT172YNZD
ATTCCATCTGTACCACTTATCCAGTCATACAAATGGAATCTTATCCATGGCATACCATTAGACATGCGCATCCCCTTCTTTCATTAAATATAAAATTGCCAAAGCATCTGCTTCGTTGTCGTCACAAGGCGCGTGACCTTTTGCACGCATTGCCTTAATCATTTCTTCTTTTGAGGCATTTCCTTTGCCTGTCATTGCTTTCTTAATGGTACCAACGGGAATGCCTTCATACGGTATCTGATGATGTTCACACCACGCCGTTAATGTTGCTAGAAAGCCCCCATAAACATGAGAAGCGTCTGTACCCACATGCCGACGTACCTCTTCAAAATACACCGCATCAATTTCATCAACAGACCTCTTTAGTTCAGAAAGCCATTTCTTAAAGCGCAAGTAACGCATGCCACCGCCTTCAAAACGGCGTGATTGAAAATGTTCTGTATCACTTGTGATAAAACCATCTGCATCACGAAGCGCCCAGCCAGTCTTAGTGCCTAGATCAAGACAGAGAATGGTTTGTGCATTAGTGATCATAATCCCCCCTTAAGGCT
>NZ_JBHILZ010000012.1:0-65478 GCF_042193725.1 Bartonella sp. OT172YNZD
CGCGTTAAAGGGAGCTTTAAATACCCTTTAGATAAGGTCTTTAAAGACCCTTTGAGAACACCTTTAAAACTCTTTGAAAAAAAATGAATTGGTACAAAACCTAGTGGCAAAATATACAAAACCTGCTGGCAAGCTACAACAAAACCCGCTGGCAAGCTACAAGCTCCACGCAAGAACGAATAAATACAAAATCCAATGGAGCGGGCGATGGGATTCGAACCCACGACCCCAACCTTGGCAAGGTTGTGCTCTACCCCTGAGCTACACCCGCTTACCGATTCGATATATATCTTGCCTGTATGGCGTAGGCTTTTACGAATTGCAACAAAAAAATATCATTTTAGTTTGATTTATTTTATCCATGTTTTAATAAAATGAAATAAAGATTGATTTTATAAAATTCTTCAGTAATAGATTATTCCTTTTTTAATTTTGCATAGAGAGGGGTGGAGTATAATGTTGAAGAGAATAAATATATTAGGGATTATCATTGCAACTGTTTTTATGATGAACAGTGTTGCAAAAGCGGATGACCAAGTTAAACACGTTAAAGTTGCGCTAACACAAATTATGGTCCATCCTGCTGCGGATGCCGTTCGTAAAGGTGTGGAAGATGTTCTTGCAGAAAATGGTTATAAGAAAGGTAAAAATTTTCAACTCACCTTTTTATCAGCGCAAGGCAATATTTCAACAGCAACGCAAATTGCACGTAAATTTGTTGGTGATAAACCTGATGTTATTGTAGCGATTACCACGCCTTCAGCACAAACAATGCTTGCGGTAACAAAAACAATTCCTATCGTCTTTGCGGCGATTTCTGATCCTATCGGAGCTAAAATTGTTTCTTCGCTTACCAGACCTGGCGGTAATATGACGGGGAGTTCTGATCGTATAGATGTTGCAGAAAGTGTTAAACTTTTACAAGAAGTAAAACCAGATTTGAAAAAAATTGGTTATCTTTATAATGCTTCTGAAGCAAATTCTGTTTCAACACTTAAGGTGTTAAAGGATGTGGCAAAAAAAGTTGGAATTGAAATCATTCCTTCATCAGCACCAAAACCTTCAGATGTTCAGGCAGCAACACGGGCTTTAATCGGTAAGGTAGATATCATTTTTATTCCTGCTGATAATACGGTTCTTTCTGTTTTAGAGGGTGCAGTAAAGGTCACACAGGAAGCAAATGTTCCTGTATTTACTGTTGATGCTAATTCTATTGGACGCGGTCCTTTTATGACACAAGGTGTGAATTTCTATGATGTAGGGGTTGATGCTGGGAAGTTGGTTGTGCGTATTCTAAAGGGTGAAAAGCCTGGTGATATTGATGTTGTGCAGGCGGCTAGTAATGACATTCGAATTGATATGAAAGCAGCAGAAAAAGCGGGGATTGTTATTCCGCAGGCAGTTATTGATCGTGCGACAAAAGTGATTCAATGACTTTTATTGATAGGATGTTGATACAATAAAATACGTTAAGTTTTCATGGGGATTGTCTTTACATGAATATATTTGCGTTTTCTGGCGCTGTGGAATTAGGTCTTATTTATGCGTTTGTGGCTATAGGGGTTTATCTCTCTTTTCGCGTTTTGGACTTTCCTGATTTAACAGTTGATGGTTCATTTCTTCTTGGGTCTTGTGTCTGTGGAGTCTTGATTCTTTTAGGTTTTAATGCGTGGACAGCTATGGTGTGTGCTTTTTGTGCAGGTATGGTAGCTGGTTTATTAACAGCTATGTTGAATTTGCGTTTTGGTATTTTGAATCTTTTGGCTTCCATTTTAACAATGTCAGCGCTCTATACGGTTAATCTTCGTATTATGGGAATTATGGGAGGATCTAATGTTAATTTAGCGCTTGCTGATACAGCGTTAACGCCCTTTTATAATTTGTTTGGTTTGTCTGATATTTTTGTGCGTCCTCTTTTCATTGGTATTGTATTGCTAGTTGTGGCGTTTTTGATTTGGCGTTTTTTGGAAAGTGAAATAGGTCTTGCTATGCGTGCAATGGGAGCTAATCCACGGATGGCTACAGCTCAAGGGGTTCATACGTCAGCGTTAATTTATTTTGGTATGGGGCTTTCAAATGCGTGTGTTGCACTTGGTGGTTCTCTTTATATTCAAACTGCGATCGCAACGGATATTACCGGTGGAATTGGAACAATTATTTTTGGGTTGGCAGCTGTGATTATCGGTGAAACTTTATTTCCTACGCGTAAGATTTTTTGGATTATAATCAGCTGTATTATGGGGTCTGTACTTTATCGTGTGGCGGTGCAATTTGCATTTGAGGCAAATGGAATTGGTATTGATACGTCGACAGATCTTCAGTTGATTACTTCACTGTTGGTTATTTTAACCCTTATTGTGCCACGCTATTGGAGGAGGCGTAAACGTGATTGAGTTTTTTCATGTTGGGGTTACATTTAAACCGCAAACACCTTTGGAAAAACAGGCTTTAATTGATATTAACCTTAAAATTAATCAGGGTAGTTTTGTTACGGTTATCGGTTCAAATGGTGCTGGTAAATCAACTTTGCTTAGTGTTTTAGCAGGTGCAACGCTTCCCTCAACAGGAAAAGTGGTTATCAATGGGCAAAATGTTTCTAGGCAATCAATCAGTGAACGCGCTGGAAAGGTTGCTTGTGTTTTTCAAGATTCTTTAATAGGCAGTTGTGGTTCTTTAACAATTGAAGAAAATTTGGCTCTTGCTGCTCTTCGAGGAAATCGTCGTGGTTTGCGTTCGGCTTTAAATCATGAGAAACGGCAATTTTTTCGAGAGAAAATTGCTCAATTAGGCATTGGTCTTGAAGCATATATTCATAATCCTATGGACAGTTTATCAGGTGGGCAACGCCAAGCTGTTTGCCTTGTGATGGCAACATTAGCCCATGCGGATGTTTTATTGCTTGATGAACATACCTCAGCGCTTGATCCTGGAATGGCTGATTTTGTGATGCAGTTGACTGAAAAAATCGTTGAAGAGAAAAAGTTAACGACTATTATGGTGACTCATTCTATGCGTCAGGCTCTTGATTATGGCGATCGCACCTTGATGTTGCATGGTGGAAAAGTGATTTTGGATGTCTGTCATGAAGAGCGTAAGGGATTGAATGTCAATGATTTAATTGGCATGTTTCAGAAAGTTCGCGGGGAAGTTCTTGATGATGATGAACTGTTAATGGATTAATAATGTGGCTCAGAAAAAAGCACATGAAGTTGATCAGTTTTTAACGCGTTTTTCACGTGATTTTCCTATTGTTCTCATTTATGGGCCAGATCGTGGTCTTATTTGTGAGCGTGCACAATGTTTTGCAAAACTTACACAGGTAGCAATAGAAGATCCATTTTCGACAATTCGTTTGGATGCTGCTGAAATTGATAAAGATCCTGCACGTTTGGAAAATGAAGCGCGTACGTTATCGCTTTTTGGGGGAGATCGTTTGATATGGATCTCTAATGCTGCTAACCAAAAAGGTTTTCTGGCTGCCTTGAAACTTTTAATTGAAAAGCCACCAGAAGCCTGTTTTATTCTCATTGAATCAGGGGATTTGAAAAAAGGAACAGGGTTGCGCAATGCTGTTGAAACGGCATCAAAAGCAATTGCTTTGCCCTGTTTTGCGGATGATATGCGTTCTCTTGACGGTTTGATTGATGAGGTTTTAGGACAGTTTAAGAAGACTCTTTCTTTGGATGCACGTAGATGGTTGCATGAAAGTTTAGGGGTGGATCGCCTTGTATCACGAGGTGAATTAGAAAAGCTTTGTCTTTATGCTGCAAATGTTCATATTACTCTTGAAGATGTGAAAGCTGTTGTAAGCGATGTCAGTGCTCTTTCTCATGATGAAGTCATTGATGCTCTTTTATTGGGCGATATATCAGGGTTTGAAGTACATTTTAACCGACATGCAGCATTGCATGGAGCACTTTTTTTTATTTTGAGTACAGCACAAAGGCATTTTCAGCAATTACAGTTATTGCGTTATCAGGTAGAGGTTGAAGGAAAATCGCCTTTTACGGTAGTTTCTCAAGCACGGCCTCCCATTTTTTTTCAACGGAAAAAGACAGTTGAACAAGCTTTAAAATATTGGAAGTTAGAACAGATTTCCTATGCAATGGAAAGAATTCAGAGTGCTGTTCTAGACAGTCGTAAAAATCCACTTTTGGGTGAAGCTATCATTCGTCAAGTTTTGTTAGGGCTTACAATTATTGCACGACGCCAGATAGTAGCTTAACAGTTTAGAATTATGATGATTTTTTATTTTTACTACGGCAAAGAGGAATTTTCAGCAATTAAAACTGCTGTGTTATCGAGTAGAGGTTAGTTGTAGTTTTGAGGATGCGTTTGAAGAGCTTGAAAGTGTTATAGAAACTTTTCTTCAGAAAAATTATTTATCTTCGAAAAGCAGTTTTTACAGGGTTTTTATTATCTTGTTGTACCGTAAAACACTGTTGGTTCGTGATCTAGGGCTCAGGTAAGATTCTACGCATTCTGTATTTTTTGTGTGAGTATGTGTGAATATTGGGCTGACTCATAGAGTCTTAATGGGGTAACATCCCTTATGCTAAACAGAGCATTTCAAACAACAGAAGACACTTGTATGGTAAATTCATACGCTTTCTTAGAAAGATTTTTCAATGCGTGTCATATCTATTTCACGACGGAGTTTGTGAATGGTATAACGGTAAAGTTCTTCGTGAAGAATATAAAATCCATAGAGCATCTCTATCTTTATGCTTAACAAAAGTGCAAGCCAGAGCACCATCATATATTTGTTTAGTCTCTAATTTGCTACAGTTTTCATTATTTTTTGCTCACATGTCTTTTTGTGACGTGCAGACAAGAGATTTCAATTGATAAGAGGGTTTGTAATAGAAGAATTTTACAGTATTCGAAGTTATGATTCAAATTGAAAAACAATTATTATATATTAATTGAATCACCTAAAATAGTGAGCCAATGGAATCTTTTAGATAAAAAAATGAATTGTTTGCAGATCTGTATGAATTAAAAATCTTCGTGGGATGAGGAGAAAGTCAAAATAGATTATGATGAAAACGACAGCACCTATGAGGAAACTTTTATGTTTGATACAGAGATGATTATCTTAGCAATGAATGTATCTCATAAACAGAGCAAGCCATTGTTTATTATTAATAATTCATTATTTTTCATATTAAATCAATCAAAACGATGTCTATGGCACGTCATAAGGGGGGGTATGTGGATAAAAACTGTACAGGAAAGCACTAAAAATGCCTCTTATAAATGCTCTCAAATTCCACAGGTTTTCGCAACATTGTGGCGGTAGGCAAATATAATGATAGTGTTTTATTAAGTGTAAAGAGGGTCGTGCTTAATAGATTTATAGTTATAACATTTATGAACACTGTTGTGAGATAGGCTGGGGAGCGAGATGTCTTTTAAAAACAAACGCATGAATTTGTAATCCAAATCTATTTTGTTTAGGGCGTTCTATTTTACGTGAGGGTTATGACTCCATTAAAGGGATGTTTGGCGTTTTTGTTATCAAACTTTTTCTTTATTGAGAGGGCGTGTTTTTCTCATATTTGTTTGATTTATAGTATTAGGAATCGGGAGAGAAAAATGTTTTTAATAGTATCTTTTTGGATGGGTTGTTTTGCGTTGTTTTCAATATTCGCAAAACGTGTGCTGATGTTGTAGGTGGAGGCGAAATACGTTTTTATATAGGTCTAATGTACAAATTAATAAACATATCGGGATAATTGGGAAGAGTTGGTGTCTACTTACGCTTTTGAGGTGTTTTTTGTGAGTGAATTAGTGAGATAAAGTAAACTGATGAGATTTTATGTAGAGTCGTTATTATCTTAATTGAAAGTGCATTTATTATTTTGTTTTAGTGATGCGCTTTGATCAGTAATTAAGTAGGAGTTTTAGAGCATGATGTTAGATTTCTCGTCATTTATTTTTTATGTGTTTTCTAGGTAAAATGATCTGTTTTCAGCTTGCGCAGGTGATGATTGGTAAACTGCGTTATTCTTTATTCCCTAGTTGTCGTTTTTTAATGTTTTACGCATAACTCTTGAACAAAATGGACAGGAAAATTATGATTTTACAATTATCTTTATTGCCATTTGTAAAGAATCTTTGAAGGTGAAAGATGCCCCATATTCAGTTTGAAAAAATAGCACTCATTGGAATTGGTCTGATTGGGTCTTCTTTAGCGAGAGTGATTAAAAAGAAAAATCTTGCGGCTCAGATTTCTATTGCAACACGTCGTTCAGAAACCCTGAAAAGAGCGCGTGAATTGGAGCTTGGGGACTTTTATACGACAGATAATGCAAAAGCTGTTGAAGGCGCAGATTTGGTTATTCTTTCTGTTCCTGTTGGGGCTAGTGCAAAAGTAGCAAAAACCATTCGTGATCATTTAAAACCTGGAGCGATTGTGAGTGATGTTGGTTCTACGAAAGCGTTGGTTATTGCGGAAATGACACCTTTATTGCCAAAAACGGTTCATTTTATTCCAGGGCATCCAATTGCCGGAACGGAATATTCAGGACCGGATGCTGGTTTTGCTAATTTATTTATGAATCGTTGGTGTATTTTAACGCCTTTTGCTGAGAGTGATGCTGCTGCTGTCGCACAATTAACAGCGTTTTGGAAAGCTTGTGGTGCGCGTGTCGAAAAGATGGATCCTAAACATCATGATCTTGTTTTGGCTATTGTTTCTCATTTGCCGCATTTGATTGCGTATAATACTGTTGGGACAGCGAGTGATTTAGAAAAAGTAACAAATTCGGAAGTGATCGCTTATTCTGCTTCAGGTTTTCGTGATTTTACTCGTTTGGCATCTTCTGATCCCGTTATGTGGCGCGATATTTGTTTGCATAATAAGGATGCTATTTTAGAAATGTTGAGCTATTTTAGTGAGGGGCTTGCTTTTTTAGAACGGGCAATTCATTTAGGAGATGGTGAGACATTGTTTAACTTTTTTACACGTACGCGTGCTGTACGTCGCAATATTATTGATGCTGGACAGGAAATTGATGCTCCTGATTTTGGACGTCAGAGTGTTTCTAAAAAAGAGTGAGTGAAAGCAAGGGGGGTGTGTTGAATTTCGTTGATTCTTTCTAGAAATCGATAAGAAGTTTTTTCTCTATTCAGTCATAGATTGCAATAAAAAAGAGGGGCGATTGCTTCGATACAGATAACAATGACTTCAAAAGGTTTTATGTGTGCAAGATTATCGTGCTTAGCTCTCTATCGGGCATATGATGTACAGAAGAGGTTACTGATCTGTAGAAGAGACAAAAAATGAAGCCGTTGTAGAACTTCATATAGTGGGTTGTTGTTTTTGGTTTAGTATAAAGTCAGGCTTGACCGTATTGATTATTGCCCTTTATATTGCAACATTGGAAAATGTTTGTTTGTAGAGTTTTGATGATTTTTATAAAGCTTGAAATAGACTGAGGAAGAGTTTTACCAGAAAGTATTGAGATTTGATAAGAAATATCTTTTGGTATAGCTATCGTATCCTTGTTGATGCAGTAAGCCATTATTGGCGTGATAACGGGAGTGCTTTTGCAAGCCATGTCGCGCTCTCTGGGCTTTTAGCATTTTTCCCTTTTTTTATTTTTGGAACTTCTCTTGCCAGTTTTCTTGGTGCTTTTACATATACACCGCAAAAAATCAAAGCACTTGTGCAGTTATTACCAGATGTTATTGCAGAGCCTTTATCTCAGGAAATTATCAATGTTTTAACCATACAGCGGGGAGGAGTGTTAACAGTTTCTGTCATCGGAGCGGCTTATTTTGCCTCTAATGGGATAGAGGCGTTACGTACAGCTTTAAATAGAGCTTATCGTGTTGTTGATCGGCGTAGCTTGTTGTTTTGTCGTTTTCAAAGTTTGTTTTTTGTGATTCTTGGAGCTGTTGGTCTTGTTGTAATCAGCGTTTTGTTGATTTTAACACCTCTGCTGATCAAAATTATGCAAAATCATTCTTTTTTCATTACAGAATATATCGGTATCATTCGTCTATGGCGTTACATAATTGCAGCGGTTGTTCTTTTTGTAAGCCTTTTGATTGTTCATAAATGGCTACCAGCAGAGCGTCGGAAGTTTATAGATATTTTACCAGGAATTGTACTGACAATGTTTGTATGGTTTATGGCTTCAATTGCTTTTGCTCAATATTTAACAATGTTTGATTATATTTCTACCTATGCAGGGTTAGCATCTATTATGGTTGCTATTATTTTTCTTTACATATTGAGTGCAATTTTTATTTTGGGAGGAGAAATAAACGCGGCGATAATGTTTTATCGCAAGCATTTGCAACATTCAGATGAATGAAAGAACTTATTATTGCGTGAAAGCCAAGGTATGAATATCCCAATAAAGCCTGCTATCACTTTGTTGATTGATGCGGATGCTTGTCCTGTAAAAGATGAAGTTTATCGTGTGATGAATCGTTATCAGCTTAAGACATTTGTTGTGGCAAATCGTTTTTTGTCCCTTCCAGATGAAGCACTCATTGAAAGAGTGGTCGTTGCTGGTGAATTCAATTGTGCTGATGATTGGATCGTAGAACATGTGCATGAGGCAAGTATCGTTATTACCAGTGATATTCCTTTAGCAGCACGAGTTGTGCAAGCTGGGGGTTTTTGTCTTTCGCCAACGGGGCGAATTTTTGATGTAAATTCAATTGGTCAGGCTTTGGCGATACGCAATTTGATGGAAGATTTGCGTGGACAGGGCAGTATAACAGGTGGTCCCCGTCCTTTTTGTCGTAAAGACCGTTCTGCTTTTTTGTCAGCATTAGATCTCGTTATACAACGTTTAAAAAGACGCGGTTATTAAAGTTATAGCGCTTCTTTAATGACTGCTTTTATAAGTGCTTTGGCATCGTCATTGGCCCATGGAGCTGCACCATTGAAGGAAGCAATGAGATAACCCTCTTTATCGATAAGCAATGTAATGGGGAGTCCTAAAGCGAGCCCCTGTTTTCTGACATTGTTGAAAATATCCATTGTTTCATCGCGATAGTAAAGCAAATTATCCGCATGAATATTCTGTAAAAATTGCTGAATTTTTTCAGGAGAAGCAGTTTTATCGATATTAATAGCTATGACATCAAAGTTTTCTCCACCTAATTCACGTTTTAATTGCGCAAGTTCTGGCATTTCTGTGCGGCAAGGTGCACACCAAATAGCCCATAGATTGATCAGCATCGGTTTTCCAATAAATTCGTGGAGTGTGTGCTCTTTTCCTTGAATATTCTTGAAAGAGAGTTTATTCATATCTGAGGGCGTATCAGCAAATCGTATGTGACTAAAAAAGCCTTTTGCTGCTTTTCGGATCGCCATCATTTTTTCTGCTCGTGTTTTATCAGTGTTTATTTTTTGTGCTTTTGCTGCTGAAATGAAATTGAAGAGGAAAGACTCTCTTTTGTTATCGTAGTTTATGGTTGCGTATAAACTCAATGCAATGATAAAGAATGCAAGGGAGAATTGCCTTTTTTTATTGTTTTTTTCGCTGATGAAAATTTGAGAAATCATAATTTTGTCCTTTGTATGGGTGTTTTCAGAATATGACAGATGAGAAGTTAAAGAACCAAATGTGGGATGGTCGGTTTGCGGCAGGTCCTTCTGCAATTATAGAAGAAATTAATGCCTCAATTGATTTTGATCAAAAACTTTATCGACAAGATATTGAAGGTTCTCTTTCTCATGCAGCTATGTTAGCGCAAACGAAAATCATTTCACAATCAGATTATGAAAAAATTGTTCATGATTTGAAACTTATTCGCCAAGAAATTGAAGACGGTAAATTTGTTTTTTCACGAAAGTTTAAAGATATTCATATGAATATTGAAGCGCGGCTGAGCGAATTGATTGGTCCTGTAGCAGGGTGTTTGCATACGGTGCGCTCACGCAATGATCAAGTTGCTGTTGATTTTCGCTTGTGGGTACGTGAAGCAACGCACAAGATAGCACAAGCTTTAAAAGGATTGATAGAGCAATTGCTTATTCGAGCAAAACAACATGTTGATACCTTTATGCTAGGCTTTACGCATTTACAATTGGCTCAACCCGTAACATTGGGTCATTATATGATGGCTTATGTTGAAATGTTTGGTCGAGATTTATCGCTGATGCGTGATGCTCTTGAGCGCATGAATGAATCACCTTTAGGGGCGACTGCTTTGGCAGGGACAGGCTTTCCAATTGATCGCTTTATGACAGCAAAAGCGTTAGGTTTTCGAGAACTAATACACAATTCAATTAGTCGTGTTTCGGATCGTGATTTTGCCTCAGAATTTTTAAGCGCTGGCGCTTTTTGTGCAACGCATCTTTCACGTTTAGCAGAAGAAATCGTCCTTTGGTCAAGTGCGCAATTTTATTTTATTCGTTTATCTGATGCCTTTTCAACAGGGTTCTCTATTATGCCACAAAAGAGAAATCCTGACGCTGCTGAACTTGTGCGGGCTAAAGTGGGACGGTTGAATGGCGCATTGATAGGGATGTTAACGGTGATGAAAGGGGGTTACCCTTGCTTATTCGAAGGATATGCAAGAAGATAAAGAATATGTGTTTGATGGGGCTTTGAGTTTGGAATTATCACTAGCAGCAATGACAGGGATGATTGCTGATTTGAAAGTTAATAAAGAAGTTATGAAACAAGCAGCGGATTTAGGGTATGCAACAGCTACAGATTTTGCTAATTGGCTGGTACGGGAATCAGGGATTCCTTTTCGCGAAGCACATCACATTACAGGGTGTGCTGTGGTATTGGCAGAAAAAAACAGTGTCGCCTTCAGGATTTATCATTAGATGAACTTCAAGCAATTTGTTCTGATATCAATGCGACACTTTTTGATGTTTTGTCTGTTGAAAAATCTGTTGAAAGTCGCAAAAGCTTTGGGGGAATGGCACCTGCAGAGGTTTTTCGGCAAATTGCGTATTGGAAAAAGCGTCTCGTGAGCGCTTGAGTGATTGTATTTTAAAGGTAAAAAAGAGATCGAGATGAAGAAAGAGGACAGATGAAAATTATATTAAAGGGGTTGATGATTGTCCTTTTAGGAGGCGTTTGTGTTGTTGGGTGTGGGCGTAAAGGGTCATTGGAAATGCCTCTTACAAGTGTGGAAAAGTCTGTGCAAGGAGCATCTGTTGCTCAAAGTGAAGATGATAAACCTTTTATTTTTGATCGTCTGATAAAGTAGGAGGAAAGTGTGGATTTTTTCCTCTACCAACAAGGTATGCTTCATGCTGAGGGTTGTTCACTTGCTGCTCTTGCGCAGGAGGTGGGGACTCCTTTTTATTGTTATTCTGCCAATGCATTGGTTACACATTTTAAAGACTATAAAAAGGCATTTCAAGGGATGCCTAGTCTGCTTGCTTATGCGGTTAAAGCCAATTCTAATCAAGCAGTTTTACGGCTTTTATCGATAAATGGGGCGGGAGCTGATGTGGTTTCAGAAGGTGAATTACGGCGCGCCCTTGCTGTTGGTATTCCGGCGCATCGTATTGTTTATTCTGGTGTTGGTAAAACCATGAGAGAGATAGATTTTGCTCTTGCACAGGATATTTATTGTTTTAACGTTGAATCAGAGCCAGAACTTGAACAGTTATCGGCACGGGCTGTTGCGCTTTCAAAGATAGCGCGTGTTTCATTGCGCATTAATCCAGATGTTGATGCAAAGACCCATAAGAAAATTACAACAGGAAAATCTGAAAATAAATTTGGTATTCCCTTGTTGTTGGCAAGAGAGGCTTATAAAAAAGCGGACTCTTTACCTGGATTGCAGGTTTGCGGTATCGATATGCATATTGGCAGTCAGATTTGTGATTTAAAGCCATTTGAAGAGGCATTCCTTCTTATTGCAGATTGTGTGCGTCAATTGTGGAGCGATGGCTATGCAATAACGCATATAGATATTGGTGGCGGGCTTGGTATTGCCTATGGTTGTGAACAACATACTGTACCTTCTCCTTTTGATTATGCTGCGCTGGTAAAGAAATATATTGCTCCTTTAGGGATTAATATTGTTGTGGAGCCGGGGCGGAGCATTGTGGGTCAAGCTGGTGTACTGATGACATCTGTTCTCTATTTAAAAAAGGGACAAGGGCGGAATTTTGTTATTGTAGATGCGGCGATGAATGATCTGATGCGTCCAACGCTTTATGATGCTTGGCAGAATGTCGTCCTTGTGAAACAAGCAGCAAAAGACGCTCCCCTTATTTGTGCAGATATTGTTGGTTCTGTTTGTGAGACTGGCGATTATTTAGCATTAGATCGTTACTTGCCGATTTTGGCACCCGGTGATCTTTTAGCAATTACGCAAGCTGGAGCTTATGGTGCTGTGATGGCGAGTACTTATAATAGCCGACTTTTGGTTCCAGAAGTTCTCGTTCAAGATACGTGTTATGCGGTTATTCGTCCACGTCTTGATTATGCTCAATTGATGGGATGTGATCATATTCCTGATTGGGTTGAGCATTCTTAAGTGTTTTTGGTCTTATTTTTACTAAACTTTGATGAAACAATTTATTTTCTAGAAATTGTCTTGTATGGGGTTTATGATCTTAATGCACCACGATAAAAGGGGATAAATGCTTGTTTATGAAAAATAAAAACATCAAAGGCTTTGCAATAAAGCTTTTGTGTGTGCGCATTTTGATGTGGGGAATCCTTTCATTTGAACGGATGTGGGTACGGTTGTTGCCATTTTTCCTCGTTCTTAGTCTCTTGTGTTCGTTTAGCTGGTTGGGACTTTTTGGTATTTTGGGCTATTGGTCACATTTGCTCTTACTTGGGGTTATACTTGTTTGTGCTGGGGCCAGTTTATTTTTTCTTATTCGTTTTCGGTTTCCCACAATACGGGAAGTGAATTGCTGTCTTGAACGCGTCAATGATCTTAGACACCAGCCTTTGAATATTCAGACAGATCGTTTATGTTCTGAAAATGATGAAGATTTTAGTTCTGTTATTTGGCGTGAACATCAACGCCGAATGGCAAAACAATTATACCATTTAAAAACAGGATTTATCTCTCTTAATAGTGCGGATTATGATCCTTTGGCTTTGAGGGCTTTGTGTGTTCTTCTTTTTGTGTGCGCTTTTAGTTTTTCTTTTGGTTCACAAGGGGGACGTTTGGCTGATGCCTTTGATTTTCGTCCTGTTGTTGATGAAAAATTCATGCGGATTGATGCTTGGGTAACACCCCCTGCTTATACCGGTATGGCACCGATTTATTTGACAAAAGATGAGAAAACACAACTAGAAATCCCTGAAGGGAGTAATGTTGTTGTGCGTGTTGTCAATGGGGCTGGCGTTACAGTAAAAGCAAAGTCTGTAGAAGATGGGAGGGAAGTTTCGTTTTCAGAGAAAACGGAACAAACAGCTTTGAATGATCCAATCGCTCATTTTGAAACACATTTGAAGCATTCAATGAATTTATTTGTATCATCACGTCGTAAAAAACAGCAATGGCATTTGCAGATGGTTAAGGACACTCTTCCGACAATTCATTGGCTGGAAAAACCAGGGAGGATTTTAACGGGATCGTTAGAGTTACGATATGTGGTGGATGATGATTATGGTGTGACAAAGGCTTTTGTTGAAATAGAGCCTTTTCTTCCTCAGAATAAAAGTGCTTCTTCTCTTTATAATGCTCCGGAAATAGAGCTTCTTCTTCCACGTGGTGGAAAGGGAAAAATGCGGATGGTGCAAGATATATCAGCGCATCCATGGGCGGGTTCGCAAGTCAAAATTACTTTGGTGGCAGAAGATGGTGCGGGGCAGAAAGGGCGTAGCAAAACTTTTGTTATGACATTACCGCAACACGTTTTTTCAAATCCTGTTGCGCGTGCGGTGAGTGAATTGCGTCGTTTATTAGCGCTTGATGCTTCTGCGAGAGAGCGTGTATTGGATATGCTTTCTTCTTTGCTTGTGCGTCCAGAAAAGGGTTTGCAAAATGCAATGCATTTTCTTGTTCTACAAAGTGCTTGGACAAGACTTTCTTTAGCACAAACAGAAGAGGATTTGTGTGGTGTGGTGGATTATTTATGGCAAATTGCTTTGGGTATTGAAGATAATCAGCTTGAATCCGTGCAAAAAAATTTAAAACAAGCACAAGCTGCTTTACGTGATGCACTGCGTTACGGTGCTTCAGCGGCAGAAATTGAACGGCTTATGGTAGATTTACGTCAAGCTATGGATGAATATATTCGTGCTTTGGCTAAAAAAGCACCAGATGGTCAAGTTTCTAAAAATTCTAAAAGCTCAAAAAGTCCTAATCTTTCTGAAGCTACATTACAAGAAAAGCTAAATTTAATTGAGGAAATGGCTAAAACAGGCTCTTCTTTAGCAGCTGAACAACTCTTGGCAGAAGTTGAACAGACGCTTGATCATTTGCATGTGCAAAAAGGCAATAAAAATGAGGGAGAAAAAAACCAATCTGTACAAATGAAAGAAAAGATGGACCAGCTTGGAGATTTAATGCGTCGTCAGCAAGAAATTCTCAATGAAACACATCAGTTAGAGATGGAACAAAAACGCGGAGAAAATGTGCCGGAAACACAAAAAAAGTCTTTAAAAAAACGACAAGCTGAATTGCAGTCTGAATTATCAACATTAGAAAAAGAATTATCAGAACAAGGATTTGAAACAGGGGGCGCATTGAAGAGGGCAGAAGAAAAAATGAATTCTGCGGAAAATGCTCTTGATAATGGAAATCATCAGGTATCTATACAAAATCAGTCTGACGCTTTGGAATCTTTGAGGCTAGGTGCACAAAATGTTTTAAAAAAAATGCGCGAAAGACTCAAAGAAACGGGAAATGATCAGAATGCTGATTCTGTTCCTAAAGATCCGTTAGGACGTCCACTTTCTTCAAAAACAGATGAAGAACAAGAAGGTAAGGCACTCCCACAAGAAAGTGATCAAATGCGTATGCGGCAGATTTTGGATGAAATTCGCAAACGTCTTGGTAAAGAGCATATTCCCGAAGAAGAAAAAAACTATCTTGAAAGATTGCTTCATTTTAATTAACCAATGTTGGCTTTTTTCTTAATTGATGTCAGAAACAGTGTATGAAGAACCTCTATGGGGTTCATCTCCAAGAAAATGCTTAAAGCGCTTGTAACGCAGTAATCATATTTCTGTACTGATTTTTTTGATCATTTAAGTTTAAAATATGAAATATTGAAATGTTCGCTATTGCGGAAAAAGAGCAGAAATCCATATAATCTGGATATATGAAAATCTGTAATGTTTGAAATTTGTTTCTACATGGTATGTTGAGTTGGATATCGTTACGCTGAAAGATTTTTATGCTTCTGCACTTGGGCTGCGTGTGCAAAAGACGCTGTGTGACCAATTGAATTTATGGTGGCCTGATCTTACAGATAAACGGATTATGGGGTTGGGTTATGCACTTCCTTATCTTTCTATATTGCGTGAACGTACCCAACAATGTTTTGCTTTTATGCCAGCTGCTCAGGGTGCTTCGCCTTGGCCCTGTGCTGAGCAAGTTGCTACAGCACTTGTTTTTGAAGAAGATTTGCCGCTTCCTGATGCGTCAGTTGATTGTATTTTATTGGTACATGCATTAGAGTATACAGAAAATTCATTTGAAACGTTGAATGAAATATGGCGTGTTTTAGCACCCAATGGCCACTTGATCGTTATTGTACCTAATCGCTCTGGCTTTTGGGCGCGCAATATTACTACGCCTTTTGGTTATGGCGAACCCTATAGTCGGCAACAAATTACTCGTTTGTTTGAAAAAACAAATTTTGTTTCTGGGCCAATACAAGAAATTGTGTATTATATGCCCTCTACGAGTTACGTTTCGCGGTTGTTTTCATTTTTTTATGAGCCATTTGCACGCTATCTTTTGCCTTATTTTGGTGGACTCTTAATGTGTCAGGCACAAAAACGTGTTTATCAAGGTTTGCTGGTACAGCGTCGTCAATCGCGACGCGTTTTTATTCCTGCTTTATCACCACAAATGCGAAATATTTTAATTTATAAAAATAATTAATTATTTTGCCATTGGCATAAGAACCGCAAATATAGAAGGATTCTCTTATTTCAATTTTTTTGCACATTATATGGGGAATTGGCTTGTGCATAAAAAATCTCAAGTATCTATATACCGAACCATATTTCATGAATAGTGGAAATATGTTAAGAGAGAAAAAATGCTGGTATTTTCGTAAGTGTAAAAATAGCGGAGTCCAAGGGATCTTGTATAATATGGTTCATGGTGGTTAAAAACTGTAAAAGGAAGGATTAAAATGCTTCTTATGAACCATCTCAAGTGTCAAGGATTTGTCTGAAGCATCGGGATCTAACAAAGTGTCTGGCTTGTTGTTTTATAAGCGTAAAGATGGTGGTGTTCAGTGAGCTTTACCGTTAGGATAAACATTTAGCATTATATCATTAATTATACAACCTCTTAAGAGGAGATAAAATCATAAAGGATGAAGGAAAACTATAAAGATAAAAAACATCTCTCAATTTAGGCTAGTGAATGTGAGATAAAGCAGTGCGTGGAGCGGTATTTTTGAAAAAAATAATCATAAATATCACTTATCATAAAGATGATAGTTATGATCAAGAATGTTGCTAAAAGATATCACGATTATTTATATGCGGAACATATTAAAAATTTTAGAGAGAACAAAAGCATGTGAAGCAGAAGTTACCAACTATATCGTGAGGTTTGAAAGCACTTCTGTTTCTGGTTCTCATGTTGGAATATTTCGTTTTTTATTCATAATGTTATATCTCTTGTCATAAGAGTAAAGATAAGGGTAAGTTCTATGTAATAGCATTCGAATTATATGTGAAGGTTTTTTCATCTCGTTTTTGTTTTCATTTAGGATATTAAAATTATTTTTGAAACAGTAAATCTCGAATTAAAGATTTAAACGATAACCATTTTGATCTGTTATGAGAATTTGTGTATTGGAGGGATCTTTTTCGATTTTTTGTCGCAAACGATAGATATGGGTTTCTAAAGTATGGGTAACAATATTTTCATTATAACCCCAAACTTGTTCTAACAATGTTTCACGGCTGACAATTTTATCATTGGCATAATAGAGACATTTAAGAATCGCTGCTTCTTTTTCTGTGAGACAGATTTTATTGTTGCATTGATCAAGAAGAAGTTTTTGTCTTAGTTTAAAAATATAGGGGCCAATATGAAAGGTTGCGTCTTCATTTTGTTCATATTGGCGCAACTGTGCTCGAATTCTTGCTAATAACACCGCAAAGCGAAAGGGTTTTGTCACATAATCATTGGCGCCTGTTTCAAGATCTAAAATATTGTCGCAGTCTGTATCATAATTCGTTATCATGATAATGGGGGCACGAAATCTTTGGGTGCGTAATTGTTTTACGGCTTTGCAACCATCAAGATCAGGAAGTTTGAATCCCAAAATAGCGAGATCAATATTTTCTTCTTGGATTATTTTCATTCCCGCTTCTGCTGTTTTTGCTTGGAAAATTTCAAACTCTTGATGCATTTGCAATTGTTCTACTAAAATGGGGCGTAGATCATCGTCTTCAACAATTAAAAGAGTATAGTGGTTCATGTTTTTCCTTATAGGCATGTTGATGCACTGATTGGTAAAGAGTAGTTTCATGAAAAATGAGCTTTCATGCAAGAAAAATTAAAAGAGGAAAATTAAAAAAGAGCGTTTCTAAAAAATAAACTTTTATAATTTCTATGGTTGCTTGCCGAAAAGAAGGTATTTCCGTTTGCAGAGTATTTTACGTATTGGTTGGAAGCGTTTTTTATGCTCTAGAACGTGTTTTAGCCATTGAGTGTCATCATCTTTACGCTTATGGAGAAACAAGCCGGCACTATCATACACTTTGCCAGCTCGTGGGTGTTGCGGACAGTCCTTGGCACTTGAGACGATTCATAAGAGGAATTTTAAGTCCTTTCTTTCACGTTTTTATCCATACGGGATTTTTCCTGCTTGTAATGTCCAAGCAAATAGCTTTGATTGATTCAATATAAACAGGTTGGGAATGAGAGAATCCTGCGGTATGAGAGGCTCTCATCCAACATGCAAAACAATGAACACCCAATATGATGTGTTTTTTAAGCGTGAAGAGACCCATGAAACACCTAACACATATGTACTGTTTAGGAGAATTTCACGGTCATTTTTCTTGTTTTTTATCCACGCTCAGCTTTGTTTTTTCGTTGCATTTGTGTGGAAGGAGGCTGTGTGTGATATTCGTGGTGTTGCTTATTACAATCGTTGAGTAAGCCTTGCCTTTAGCAATGCCGAAAAGATGCATCATAAAGAGGTTTTTTGTGCAATTTTGGAGGAAACTGTATTGTGAAAGAGTGCAGGATAAAAAATGACAAAGAAAAATATCATATTTATGTATTTAGCATGAGAATACCTCAACAGCAGGATGTGTTGTGCTTGTTCTTTTGCGCTGTGAAGCATCTTTTTATATGAGTTAATGTATAAAAATTATTGTTTTAAGATAAAAGCATTTCCCTTTTAAGGTTGCCCATCAAACAGACTTCTTTCCATTCATCTTCTGTCACGGGTTGCACTGATAAGCGGCTGGCATTGACCAGCACCATATTTGCTAGTTTGGGATTGGCTTTAATTTGTTTTAATGAAACAGGTGTTGGCATGTCACAAAGTGCACGGATATCCACACATTCCCAGCGTGGATCAGAGCTTGTAGAATCAGGGTGTGCTTCAGCACATATTTCTACAATGCCTACAATTTCTAAACCTTTATTTGAGTGATAAAAAAAACCTTTATCGCCATATTTCATGACGCGCATATTATTACGGGCTTGATAATTGCGTACACCATCCCATTGTTCGCCATCAGCTCCTTTTTTCTTTTGCATCTCCCATGACCATTTATAGGGTTCAGATTTAAAAAGCCAATAAGCCATGAGTGCTCCTTTTTCATAGACTGTTATGCATTCATCATATGTATTTTTATAAGCATCTTTGTAACACCATCAATGATGATTTTTAAAATGGGGTAAAGAACGGGCATTATCTTTTTTTTCTTGTTTCAAAATAACGTGTGGTAGAGAAACGCAATCTATTGATATTTCATGTTGTATAAAGGTATTTTGTTCTTTTCTTATTTTTTCAGCTATGGTTTGAAATGCGGTCACTATAAGAGTTTGTTGGAGAAAATTAAGAAAATTGATTCTAAAAAGCTTTAAGATTACAATGGCAATGAAACGAATAGATGATCAAAGATGATGAGGTCAAAGAATGGCATTCATATCTATGAATCGTGGGAGAGAGTAGATCTTATTATGCCGTAAAATACCATCATTTGAAGTGTAGTGATATAAAGTAGTTTTTTGAAACATGAAGTTTTTTAGAATGTGTAGTGACGGTTTAGGTTTGTGTATCGAACTTTGGGTTAAGTGAATTGTGTGAGTGGGAAGCAGGTGGAATCCGCTTGATAGAAAATTCAGACTATCTACAGACCGGATTGAGTAGAAATATTCGTTCTTTAAGATGTGTGTGTGGGACGTTAATTTTATTATGCTTTTGTTCCACGGCGTCCCATCCCGATCAAGGGCGTGGCTTTTTCATCTAATGGCCAGCGTGAGCGGGGTGCAATGTCAAAAGAGCTTGTTTCTCCTCGTGCGAGTTTTTGTGCACCGGCAAAAGCAATCATTGCAGCATTATCGGTACACAAGGAAAGAGGAGGGGCTATAAATTCAAAACCATGTTGATGGGCAAGTTCTTGCAACGTAGAGCGAATGGCTTGGTTTGCGGCAACACCGCCTGCGACAACCAAAGCAGGAGAACGCTTTTCTTGATCATGAGAGAGAGGATATTGGTGGGTAAAGTGTTGTAGGGCTAGGTGAATACGATCATATACTGTATCAGTCACGGCGGCTTGAAAACTTGCGGCAATGTCAGCAATATCATTTTCTGTAAGAGGAGCTATGGCTGTTGCGGCTTGTCGAACAGCAGTTTTGAGTCCTGAAAAAGAAAAATCTAACCGTTTTTCACCTTTTAAAGGTCGTGGAAGGGGGATGCGATTTTTATCACCAAATAAAGCTGCTTTTTCAAGTGCTGGTCCACCAGGATAAGGAAGACCTAAAAGTTTTGCAGTTTTATCAAAGGCTTCTCCTAATGCATCATCAATGGTGGTTCCTAAACGTTGGTAGTTGCCTACTCCATGAACAATGATTGTTTGTGTATGCCCCCCTGAAACTAAAAGTAATAAATAAGGAAAGCTGACGTTGTGCGTTAACACAGCTGTTAAAGCATGTCCCTCTAAGTGATTTACTGCAATAAATGGTTTACCAGTGGCAAGAGAAAGTGCTTTTGCGCTCATAACGCCTACCAACAATCCTCCTATCAAACCAGGTCCACTGGTGGCTGCAATGCCATCAATATCTTTTAATTTTGTGTTTGCTTCTGTTAGTGCTTGTAGAATTAAATGATCAAGAACTTCAACATGGGCACGAGCAGCAATTTCAGGAACAACACCGCCGTAAGGTGCATGGTGATCAATTTGGCTCCAAACAACATTGGAAAGAATTCGGCTGTTTGATTCATTGTTATATTCAATGACAGCCGCTGCCGTTTCATCACAACTTGTTTCTATTCCCAGTAGATTCATTTTAAACAAAACCTTATATTGAAGCTTCTTTCCTGCGTGCGTACCATGAACAGAAAAAGATGCAAAGTATTTCTCTTAGAATTGATTTTTCTATGAAAAAATATGTGTTTTGGCATTTTCTTTGAATTTCATGATATTGTTGATTAAAAAATAAAGCTGTATTTTTGAGTATAAAATGCAAATGTGTTTTCAAAAACTTGTCTATTAAATTCTATAGTTGTAAATATTATTGGGAAAAATGAGATTTGGAAAATTTTTATAAAGTTATACTCTTTATAAAAAGAATGTAAAGCAAACGAAGATATTTGAGAAAAGCTTCATTTTTTAAAACTTTTTTCATTTTATTATTTTATTATTAAAAAAAGTGTGCACAAAAAGTGACAGAGATGGTCGATTCTTCAAAACCAAAAGTTAAACCACATTATGCTGGTACGCGCCGTAAGAAACCAGTTATTGAACATGAAGCTGTTCCTCATGATTCAGAGGAAAAAATCCACAATTCTGTAGAATCTCATGCGCGAGAAAAAGAGAATATGCAAGGTCAGGATAAAAGTAATTCTAATACAACTTGGCTTTTTTTGTCCCTTTCTGGGATTTTGGGGGGATTCATTGCTTTGGGAATTTTTATGGGGCTTCAATGGGCTGGTTTTTTTCCTTCTCCTTTTGTAGAAAATTCTGCTGGAGAGGAAAGAGCTTTGCAGATTGCTGAAGCCGCAAAAAGTCAAGGTGAAGACACAAAAGAACAATTGAGGCGGGTCCTTCAAGAAATCGATGCGTTAAAAACAGAGTTTTCTTCTTTTTCATCACAGCAGTTTAAAGCAATGAAAAACGATCAACTATCAAAAGAAGAAAGAAAAAAAGATTTTGCGATTTTAGAGGACAAAATAAAAGCCCTTGAAGAAACTGTACAAACTTTTTTTAGAGAGTCGAAAGAGATAGAGACGGCTTTGTCTGTCGGGCAGAGCAATGCAAATGATCTTGCTGCGTTAAAACAACAGTTAGAAGCTATACAGGAAGAAACTGCTGTTAAAAATAGTAAGAAAAGAGAAATAGATACCGCGCTCTTTACTGCGATTAGTTCATTAAAAAATGCTGTAGAGCGTGGTGGGTCTTATAATAATGAATTAAAGCTGTTACAGCAATTATCGCCTTCGATTGATGGACTTGATGTGTTGCAAAAAACAGCTACTGTGGGTCTTCCAAGTCCAGCACAACTTTCAGTTGATTTTGCTCATGTTGCCGATGCAATTGTTGGTACGCAAAATACTGTTGCGTCAGATGCTGGTTTTTTTGAGCGAATTTTAGCATGGATAAAAGGGCTCATTGTTTCACGACCGATTGGAAATGTTAAAGGGACAACGCTGGGGGCTATTGCGGCACGTATGGAAGTTGCCATTCAATCTGGTGATTACGAAAAGGCTTTGAGCGAATGGCAATCATTGCCCCAAAGTGCAAAAGATATTTCAATGGATTTTGTTAAGCAGCTTGAAAGACATATTGCTATTCAACAGTTGTTGCAGCAATTGTTATTGTCTGTGCAACAAGGATCTTTTAAGTCAACAAAGATGTAAATAGGACCAAGATGATACGTGTTTTTATTTATATTTTTGTTGTTTGTATCCTCGGTTTAGCTTTCGCGTGGGTTGCTAATCACAATGGTATTTTTGTTCTCACATTTTTGCATTTCAGACTTTCTGCTTCATTGCTTACAGTGTTAAGTGTGCTTATTTTGCTTTTTGTAATGCTGGTGTTTTTATGGTGGTTATTGTCTTTCTTTTTTTCTATACCGAGTGCTCTTTCCAATTATTTTTATAAACGGCATCAAAAGCGCGGTTATGAAGCTCTTTCAAAGGGGATCCTTGCAACTTTTGCTGGTGATGGTATGGTAGCGCAAAAAATGGAAGCACAGGTTGCTAAATATCTTGCAAGAACACAAGAGCCATTGGTAAAATTCTTACAAGCGCAAACCTTGTCTTTACAAAATAACTCTGTTCGCGCTATCGGTCTTTATGAGGAGATGAGAAAGGAAGATCCGACAAAACTGGTTGGACTTTATGGTTTGTTTCGTGAAGCGATGAAGAGTGAAGCTTATGAGGCAGCGCAACAATATGCCGAAGAGGCGCTAACTTTATCGCCAGCACTTTTATGGGCGCATCAGGCGGTGCTTGATCGGTTAAGTACTGAGGGTAAATGGGATAAGGCACTTACTATTTTTGAAAGAGCGCAAAAAGCTCTCCCGCGTTCTGTTCGCACGACTCCAGAGCGGCAGCATATACAGGTTTTACTGTTAAGTGGGCAGGCACTTTCTTTGTTTGATACACATCCTGTACAAGCACGTGAAGCCATTTTGAAAGCCCATAAATTGGCGCCTGATTTTGTTCCAATAATAGTTATTGCTGCTAATATTCTTTATAAGTTAAATGAAATCCGTAAAGCGGATAAAATGATTATAGCGGCTTGGCAAAAGAATCCTCATCCTGATTTGGGGACGCTTTATCTTGAAAGAGAAGAAGGAGCCATTGGGCGATTAAAAAGGGCTAAGACACTTGCTTCTTATAATAAAGATGCATTTGAATCGGCTTTCCTTATTGCTAAAGCAGCTTTGGATGCTGGTGAAACAGCATTAGCAAGAGAGCAGGCACAAAAAGCATTACAGTATCATCCACGTGAAAGTGTTTATTTATTGTTGGCAGATATTGAAGAGGCACAGGGAAACAATCAAGGTGCTGTGCGTCAATGGCTTTCTTTAGCACTTCGTGCTGAACGTGATCCAGTATGGATGTGTGATGGGTCCGTTTTTTCTTCTTGGTCAGCGGTTTCTCCAATCAGTGGACGTTTGGGCTGTTTTGAATGGAAGGCGCCTCCCTGTATGCCTTCTCTCACATTAGAGGCGGACAATATTGTGCCGAAAAAGCAAGACAAAGAGTGTGTTATGGGAAAAAGTGATGGTGTTGAAGATAAGAAGCTCGAAAAATTAACACCTATAGACGATTCTCTTTTGCATAATGTGCAGGTGGGGAAACAAGATATAAAAGAACAAGATGTAAAAATGTTCAGTCAAACTCACTTAAATGTTGATGATCCAGGGGTCAAAACAGAAGAAGAAATATCTTTATCGAAGAAAAAATTTCGTTTATTTTAAATTGCATCAATGTGATAATATGGGTGTTTTCTCAGAAGAAACAATTAACCTAGAAGAAAAAACATTGTTAGTCTTGTCCAATAAAATTATTCTCTTATGCTTTAAAAATGAAGTTTTGCTTGGTTGCAGAGGTGATTGGTTAAAAAATGTTTTTAAATCAGAGATGTCTTGATAAAAAACAAAAAAATAACAAACCAAGGATTGCTGTTGTTATTCATCGGCGGTCTACCTATACTGGTCGTTTAGGAAAACTTTTACAACAAAAAGGTTTTGTTCTTGATATTTATCGTCCTATTTTTGGACAAAAACTTCCTGATACATTAGAGTATTATGCCGGTGTTGTTATTTTAGGGGGACCGATGAGTGTGAATGACAGGGAAGCCTATATTGGTGAGGAAATTGATTGGATTTCGTTATCACTAAAGGAAAATAAGCCTTTTTTGGGTATTTGTCTTGGAGCACAAATGTTAGCGCGAAATCTAGGGGCGCGCGTTGGTAAAAGAAGTGATGGGACTGTTGAAGCCGGCTGGTATCCGCTAGAAGCAACCCCTCAAGGGAAGGAATTGATGAATTGGCCAGAAATGGTCTATCATTTCCATGATGAAGGTATTTATGATTTACCGAAAGAGGCAATGCTTTTGGCAACAGGACATACATATCCTACACAAGCTTTTCGTTATGGAAACAATGCATGGGGTTTGCAATTTCATGCTGAGTTTACACGTGCTATGATGCGGCGGTTGGTCGTGCGTTCGGCACATAAATTGGCTGAAAAAGGTGCTCAACCTGCTTGTGCACATTTGAAAGGTCGTTTAATTTATGATCAAGCTTTAAGCCAATGGTTTGAAGGTGCATTACGACAAATTTTTTGTATACCGGCCGCACTTGTGTGAGTGTTAGAAACGCTATTCATTATCATTCTTGTTGTTCGGTAAAACAGCATCGTTTAAGGTGGAGGTAGAAAACTCATGTAAAACTTTACACATGAGGCATTTTTTGTTAGAGAGTGTTAGTAGGTTTTCTTGAAAAAATCTTGCTTTGTAGGCTTATGAGATACTGTACTTTAGAGCGATGTATAGGGCTCCTTGAAGGGATCAGTCGATAAAATTCGGTCGATTAAAAAGTTGGATTGTTTATAAACTGACCGTTGTTAAGAATCTTTATCCTTTTTAGGGTGGGGAGGAAGTTAAGAGATAAAGAAAGTTTTAATGTTGTCTAAATCCTCTCAAAAACCGTCATCACAAAAAATTTTTTCTTTGAGCTATTTAATTTGCGGGCTCTTTTGTCTTGCTTTAATATTTATTTATAGCGCACTCTGGTTTTTTTTTCACGTAAAATAGAAGACCAGGTTTCTGATATATTCGCAAAAGCGTCTTCCTATAATATGGCGGCGGTATGTGAGAATGTGCACAAGGATGGTTATCCTTTGCGTATCGGTGTTGTTTGCGACAATTTTCAATTTTCTTGGCCTTTACATGGGGTTTCCTTATCGACGGGGCGTTTGATAGCTGGTGCACCAATTTATGCACCTCATTTGGTCGAGTTTAATGTTCATTCTCCTGCATCAATTGTTTTTTCCGGACAAACTCCCATAGTATCGCATTGGCGTAATTTGGTGATTGAAACAGAACCTTATTGGAAAACGGGTAAGACATTGAAGTTTATAGCTGAAGGGCTTGAAATTTCATCTCTTTCCTCTTCCCTTGAAGATCAAAAGTCTCAAGAAGCATTAGGAGCACAAACAACAGATAAAAAAACGACACGAGAAAATGTAGAAGATCAGGCATCTTTACAAAATACGCATGACGTGATTATTCAGCCGTTAGAGCCAAAAGATACGTCTCAAAAAATAACGGCAGAATTTTTGCGCTTTGATCTGAAACATGAAAAGAATGATTTATCGGGAAATATAACTTTTGATGGTTTTGATGTTTCTCTAATTTTTACATCTTCTTTTGTTGATGTCCCAAAAATTGATGGCAACTTGAAAGTGATTTTAAATGACATCTCTCTTCTGTCTGAAGATGAGGGAAAAAATTGGCAACAGAGGTTATATGGGAAAAGGGGACTTTTAAAGCAAGGTGAATTGACTTTTCATACAGGTGGTGGGTTACGTATTAGTGGACCTTTTTCTTTTGATTATGAAGGATATTTGACAGCAAAATTTGAACTTGTCCATATTCAGCCCATGAAGCTTCTTAACACTTTGCAGCGCTTATTTCCCGCGCAGGCCAATAATCTTCAAGCGTTATTTTTTATTTTGGGTGCACTACCTAAAAATGCCGATGGCGCTCCTGTTCTTCCCTTACTCATTAACAATGGGTGGGTAAAATTAGGTTTTTTAAAACTTGGTCGTCTTGCGCCGCTTTAGGTTTTGTACCAAAGTCTTTTTTCATTTTTACCATAAAATTTCGATTTTTTCTGATTTTCACACTTTTTTGCAGTTTTAGAGTGTCAAAATCTATTTTAACAAAATGCGTATTTAATGGTGAAAAATAGCTATAAAAATAAAAAATTACCACTTACTCCTAACTAATCCCCCCTTTTTTCACTTAGTAAAAAATCTTATGTCAAACTACATATAAACAGTGTTTGTATGGAAAAGTGGTATTTTAAAGTATGCTGAATTGGCTTTTTATAGAGGTGATGTGGTGCCGTGTTAGGAACCTTTTTTCTTTATGTATGGAATGAGCATGTTGCCTATATCTGTTTAGGGTAATCTTTGAAAGAGGTAAACAGCCTAGTTAGGTGAGAATATGAAGTTGTAAAGGGGAAAATAAATGTTCAGCTTTACTGTTATTTTTTATTCGATTTTACGCATTTGTTAAAAAAATATTTCTCAGTGCTTCCTATTTCACGATGTCGCCTTGAATGATAAAGCCATTAAGCACCATCATCTTTTCGCTTATGGAGTAAGAAGCCAGGGCACTATCATATTTATATTTACTCACACCCAATGTTTCTACAGTTCTTGGCACTTGAGGCGGTTTATGAGAGGTATTTTTTAGTTCTTTCTTTAATGTTTTTTATCTATACGGCTTTCCCATTTGCAACATGCAAGGAGAAATGCATTTAATTGATTGAATATAAATAGATTTGAAATGAGGCAAACTTAGAATATCGGTTTCTCCTTCAACATAAAAGTGATAAAATTATGCTTTTAAATCAATATATTATATTTTTTTGTTGAAGGATATTTGACAGTAAAATTTGAATTTATTTTTTATTTTAAGTGCTTTGTCTAAAAATGCGGGATAGCGCTTCCGTTCTTCCCTTACTGATTAGTCATGGATGGATAGAACGGGGGCAAAAGCTTAGCTGTTTTGTACTGCTTTTAAGTCTGAAAGTTGATGTTTTTACGTTGAAAAATCAATCCTGTTGTCGTTTTGAAATTATTGCAAACAATTCTATTGTGATAAATAGCAAGATTCTCATTTTGGGTGCTATGTCTAAAATGCAAACTTCTGCATCTCGGTTGGTTTACTGTGGTTGGATAGAACAGGAGATTGAGTGGGTCGTTTTGTATTTGCTTTAGGTTTGAAAGCCAGTATTTTGAAGTTGAGAAATCAATCCTGCTGCAAAAGTAAAACGAGAAATATTGAGATCATTTTCAATAAGGGCACTAATATGGTTTGTAATGTTGTGAATATGATCTTCTCCTGTTTTTTTCCAAGTGTCAAAAGGATCTTTTTTCTTTCCATAATTTTTAAGGATTTTCATAACGATTTGCCGTAAGCTTTCAGAAACATTTTCTTTGGCTTGGCTTAAAGCCATACTATCATAATAATCTACTACAGGAATTATACGACTTGCTTCGTTAATGCGGTTTATACGAATGATTTGCGCAAGTGAAAAATAGATCTCTGCGGTTTTAATAAGATCACTGTTGCTTTTTTTTGCAATTAAAGAAATATCACAGATTGTTGAAGCAGCTTCCAAGAGAGCTAATTGTTTCGCTAATGCTTTTGGTGCTCCCTCTTCGCTGTAGTGTAATGCTTTTTCTTCAATCTTTTGCGTAATATCGTTGTCGTGAGAATGCATAAGCTCTTTTTCAATAACGCTACGGGCTTGCTTTATTGTTGTTACAATTTCTTCTAATGGACGTGAGAGATCTATGTTGTGTAAACCCCAATTGGTTGTTTCAAAGAGCATTGGGGTCATTGCTGCGTAGAATTTGTTTTGGACAAGACCGGGTATTTTATTATCAAGCTTATCAATTTGTTCAGACAATTGAGGAATTTCAAAACTATCGCGAATAGCAATGAAAACGCGAATAATATTTTCAGTCTTTTGTTCTGTTGCATCGTGTAGTCTATTAACAAAAGTGGGGCCTCCACGATTTACAATATCGTTGGCAATCAGCGTTGCTATAATATTACGACGCAATTGATGATTAATGACTTCCTTCTTAAAATTTTCTTGAATTTGGGTTGGAAAATAGTTCAGCAAGGTTGTATTGAAATAGTGATCATCAACAATGGGGTTATTAGCAATTTCTTCTTTTAAGGTTAATTTAGCATATGCAAAAATAACGGCGAGTTCTGGACGGAGAAGACCTTTGCCTTGGGTTGCTCTTTGTCGTAAAATTTGCTCATCAGGGAGTATTTCAACTCTACGATCTAGAAGCTTTTTTTGTTCCAAATCGTGCATAAAGCGTATTTGATAGGGCAAATCAGTAGTGCTTTGGTTTTCCGCCAAAGAAAGAGCAAGGGGTTGTAGATAATTGTTGCGCAAGACGAGTTGCTCGACTTGAGGTGTCATTTTTTTCAAGAGGTTATTGCGTTCTTCGCGGGTTAACGTTTTGTCACGTAGAGCTGATGCAAGAACAATTTTGAGATTGACCTCAATATCAGAACAATTCACACCAGCAGAATTGTCAATGGCATCCGTATTGCATCGACCACCATTTAAGACATATTCAATCCGTCCACGTTGTGTAACACCAAGATTAGCCCCTTCGCCAATAATTTTTGCACGCACTTGCTCTCCGGTAATGCGTATTGCATCATTTGCACGATCACCTACTTGGGCATCATTTTCTGTTGCAGCACGGATATAAGTACCAATGCCGCCGAACCATAAAAGATCGACAGGGGCTTTGAGAAGAGCAGAGATAATTTCAAATGGTGTTCCTGTTTGTTTTTCGAAACCAATGGCTTGTGCTGCTTCAGGCGAGAGAGTAATGGTTTTTTCTTTTCGTGAGAAAATACCACCGCCCTTTGATAATTTGCTTTGATCGTAATTTTGCCAGCTGGAGCGAGGAAGTTTAAAAAGGCGCATACGCTCTGCATAGCTTTCGTCTATGTTTGGATCTGGATCAATAAAGATATCGCGGTGATCAAAAGCGGCAATCAATTTTGTTTGTTTGGAAAGCAGCATCCCGTTGCCAAAGACATCGCCAGACATGTCTCCAACACCGACACAGGTGAAAGGCGTTGTTTGAATATTGTGATCAAATGTTTCTCTAAAATGTCTTTTGACGGCTTCCCATGCACCTTTAGCTGTAATACCAATGGCTTTGTGGTCGTAACCTGCTGAGCCTCCAGAGGCAAAAGCATCATCGAGCCAAAAGTGATTTGCTTGGCTGATGGCGTTGGCTGTATCAGAAAAAGTTGCTGTTCCTTTGTCTGCTGCGACAACAAAATAGGGGTCAGGGTCATCATGACAGATAACATTGGGGGGAGAACTTATTTTGCCGTTAATCAGATTGTCTGTGATGGAGAGCAAAGCTGTGATAAAGTCTGTATAAGCTTGTCTTGCTGCTTCTATGATGAGAGCACGATCATTTGTGTGGGGAAGCCGATGGGGATAGAAGCCACCTTTTGCACCTGCAGGAACGATAACCGCATTTTTAACTTGTTGGGCTTTGACTAAGCTGAGGACTTCAGTGCGATAATCTAATGCACGGTCAGACCAACGAATTCCGCCACGAGCGATAGGTCCAAAACGCAAATGCACTCCTTCAACTTCCGGTCCATAAACAAAAATTTCTCGGTAAGGGCGTGGTTCAGGTAAACCCTCAATTTGGCGCGGATTTAATTTGGTGGCTAAAATACGCCGTGGACTTCCATCGTCAAGAGGCGTAAAGGCATTCGTTCGTAAACTCGCATCGATAAGGTTACAATAACGGCGTAAGATGAGATCATCATCTAAACCAGATACTTTCTGTAATTTTTCTCCAAGACGCTTTTGAATAACCTGTTGGCTTTTTTCCCGCTCTTTTTCTTTATGGCTTTGGTGAAATTTTAAATGAAATAAAGCATAAAGATCTTGGGTAATGTCAGGATAAGCATTTAAAGTTTGGGCAACGCGATCTTGCGAATAAGGAATACCGGCTTGCTGGAGATAGCGCCCATAATGGCGCAAAATAACAATTTCGTACCAATCAAGTTCAGCTGTTTGGGTGAGAGCATTAAAGGCGTCATTATCAGCATTTTGTGCCCAAATGGCCTCAAAGGTTTCGGCGTGTTTTTGACCGTTTTTTTCAAAATCGATACAGAGCTGAAAAGTGCTTTCCAGCTGCATATCATGAAGATACACAGAGTGTCCATAGCCATCTGGTAGTTCAAGGGTTTGTTCAGTAATAACGCGAAACCCCATATTTTCAAGGAGTGGTACACGTTTGGAAAGGGCAAGAGCCTCATGGCGGTGAAAAAGTCGAAGAGAAATGGTACCTTTTTCTTTGTTTTGTGCGTGGTAAAAGTTCACGAAAAGGGGCTTCTCATCATGAAGATTTAAAATATGTCCGGCATCGTTAATAGCGTCTTCAGTTGAAAATAAATCACGATAGCTGTTGGGGAATTCGCTGGCTAGACGTGTTTGTTGCTCTGTTGTTTTTTGGGTAAGAGCGATGGCTTGAACGCTGTCTTCCCAACTTCGTGCAATCGAACGTACATGTTGTTCAAGTGTGGAGCGCTTGATAAGAGGAACAGTTTCGTTTCCTTTGCGATGGATGATATAATAGACACGTATAAGGGTGCTTTCCAAAAATAGCGGATAAGATTCAAAAAAGTCGCCTTTATAGAGCTCAACAAAATGTTCGCCAACTTTTTCACGCAGGTCGCTACTATATTGGTCACGCGGTACGTAGACAAGGATAGAAACAAAGCGCCCAAAAGAATCAGTGTGGGCAAGAACCCGTAAACGTGGTCGCTCATCTAATTGTAGAATAAGTTTAGTGTTTTCTGTCAATGTATCAACATCAGAGCGAAACATTTCATCTCTTGGATAGGTTTCTAACGCACTGATGAGTGCTTTCCCTGAATAATCGGCGTGATTATGCCCAAGACGTTGAATAATAGTTTGGGCTTTTTCTTTTAAGAAAGGAATTTGCAAAATAGAACGTGTATAAGCTGAGGAGGTAAAAAGCCCTACAATACGTAATTCTCCACAGAGTTGGTTTTCTTTATCAAAGATTTTAAGACCAATATAATCGAGCCAAACAGAACGGTGAATTTTGGAGCGGCTGTTGGCTTTTGTCACGATAAACAGATTATCGCTTTCCATGAAGGATAAAACTTCTTGAGGAGGTTCTTTCATACTTTCATCGTTAACAATATGAATAGAAGCATCCGTGAGTATACCAAGTTCAATATTACTTGCTGTAAAGGATTTTAGGGGTTTTTGGTTTTTGATGAAGTTGTAAGTGCGCATACCAAGGAAAATGAAATTATCGTCCATTAGCCAGTGAAGAAATTCAATAGCTTTTTCGCCTTCTTGTTTGTAGTGCGGGGGAAGACTTATTTGGTAGGCATGAATATGTTTTTCAACTTCTTCAAGCATAGGTTTCCAGTCTTGTACAGCAGCATTAACTTGTTCAAGAACTAAGGTGAGTTCATTTTCAAGTTTTTGTATTTTCTGTTTGTTTAATGACTCAATGTGAATTTGCATCAGACTGATGCGTTTTCCAGAAGCACAATCAAGAATAGGGTGTGCAATCAAATAGATATGGTTTTTGTGTTGATTGAAAACATTTAAAATAGAATCGAGAAGGAAGGGTTTGTTATCATTAACAAGCGTGATAGCGGTTATAGGCTTGTTATTACGGGTCAAATTTTGTTCAAAGTAGATAGTATTTTTTCCTGTCTGATGGAGATTAAAAGCTTTTACTGCGATGGCTGCGGCTTTTTGAAGTTCTTTGTTTTCGTAATAAACAATATCTTCTTCATCGGTTTGGGCAAAAAGGATTTGTTCTATTTTATCTTGGGTGTTTTTTGTTTCTGTTTTTTTTTGTTGCAACACACTCACTCTCCCTTTTTACTCTTAGGGGTCTTTATCTTCTCTTTGATTAAAAGCAGACCATTATATTTTTTATACTGTAACACCTTCTTCCTGAAGAAAATAGCTCTTTATTTATAAAGGATGAGTTTGTTTTTGCTATTTTTTAGTAATAGTTTGTACTTTAAAGAAATATTTTTCGTCAAGGAAAGGGTATTTTTAGTATTTTTGTATGTTAATAGTTTGTTTTTTTAAATATACAAAATGAAAGTAAAAAAAGAAGCAGAAGTTAAAGAGAGAATGGCGCGTTTACCAGAAAGACTTTTAAGTGGTTACCAAAACTTTATAAACAATCATTTTTCATATAAAATAGCACATTATCAGCAATTGGTGATTGAAGGGCAGAAACCTGAAGTTTTGGTCATTGCTTGTTGTGATTCGCGTGCAGTGCCAGAAATGATTTTTGATGCTAAACCAGGGGAAATTTTTACCTTGCGCAACGTGGCAAATGTGGTTCCTCCTTTTTCTCCTGATGACCAATACCATGCAACATCAGCAGCTCTTGAATATGCTGTGCAATTGCTTGAGGTAAAACATATTATCGTTTTTGGTCATGCCCATTGTGGAGGCATTCGTACTGCTCTTAAGGAGACATGTAAATCTTTATCATCAAATGATTTTATTGGTCAATGGATAAGTCTCTTAGCACCAGCAGCAGAAATCGTTTTGAATAATAAGTCGCTGTCTTGGCCAGAAAAACAGACGGCATTAGAGCAGCTTTCTATTCGCCATTCGTTGAGAAATTTAGAGACGTTTCCATGGATAAAACTTCGCAAAGATCAAGGTTTTTTGACATTGCATGGGGTTTGGTTTGATATCTCTAGCGGAAAATTATGGAGTATGGAACAAGAAACAGGTTGTTTTATGCGTGTTGAAGTTGAAAGTTTTGAAGTATAGTATTTGCTGTTTTTATTTCTTCGTATAAAAAGACATTTTATGATAAAACTTGACAAAGCTAGGGTTTTATTGTTTGAAGGAGCAAGCTTTCAGTGACAAAATTAACTTGGAGCCACCGGCTGAGACCCCAGTTTAAGGGTATAAAGAGATCTCAGAGGTCAACATCCGACGGCGCGATGCGTTCTCGGATGCTATTTTGGTTTGTTTGTTATGCAACAATGAGGTAAATGATGTTTGAATCCTTGCAAGAGCGACTTGGTTCTATCCTGTCTCATTTGACGGGACGTGGCGCTTTATCGGATCAGGATGTTGTAGAGGCGCTACGTGAAATTCGTCGCGCTTTATTGGAAGCTGATGTTGCTCTTGATGTTGTACGCTCTTTTACCGATAGGGTTCGGGAAAAAGCTGTTGGGGCCGAAATTGTTAAATCAATTAAACCAGGCCAGATGGTAGTTAAAATTGTTCATGATGAATTGATTCATATTCTTGGAAATGAAAGCGTTCTGAGTGATTTAAATGCACCAGCTCCAGTTGTTATCATGATGATTGGTTTGCAAGGTTCCGGAAAAACAACCACAACAGCAAAGCTTGCGAAACGTTTCACTGATAAGCACAATAAAAAAGTTCTCATGGCGTCATTAGATACACGCCGTCCCGCTGCACAGGAGCAATTGCGCCAATTGGGAGAACAGGCGAAACTTGCAAGCTTGCCTATTATTGCCGGACAGCTGCCTGTTGATATTGTATCACGTGCCGTTCAGGCTGCTAAATTGGGTGGTTATGACGTGTTGCTTCTTGATACAGCAGGACGTAATCATATTGATGAAGCTTTGATGCTCGAATTGGCTGAAATTAAAGCATGTTGCCTTCCTCATGAGATTATGTTGGTGGCTGATAGTTTGACGGGGCAAGATGCCGTTCATCTTGCTTGTTCTTTTGATGAGCGTGTAGGGATTACAGGGATTATTTTAACACGGATGGATAGTGATGGGCGTGGTGGCGCTGCTCTTTCTATGCGTGCTGTTACAGGTAAACCAATTAAAGCAATTGGAACTGGTGAAAAAATAGATGCTTTAGAAGATTTTTATCCCCGTCGTATCGCTGATCGTATTCTCGGAATGGGGGATATTGTTTCTTTGGTTGAAAAAGCTGCTGAAACAATGGATCATGAGAAAGCTGCTGCTTTTGCAAAAAAAATGCAAGCTGGAAAATTTGATCTGAATGATCTTGCAGAACAGTTGCAGAAAATGAAAAAACTGGGTGGAATGGGCGGTATTATGGGCATGTTGCCAGGAATGGGGAAAGTCAAAGAGCAGATTGCGGCTGCGGGGCTTGATGATCGTTTGTTTGATCGTCAATTGGCCATTATTTCATCTATGACACCGCAAGAGCGGGCGAATCCAGAGCTTTTAAAACATAGCCGCAAACAACGAATTGCTAAGGGATCTGGTACAACGGCAGCTGATATTAATAAACTTTTAAAGATGTATCGCCAAATGGCTGATATGATGAAAGCTATGGGTGGTAAAGGAAAAAGTGGTTTGATGGGAAAAATGTTGGGAGGATTTGGTTCCAAAATGGGTTTTGGTGGTATGGGAAATTTTGGGGGGGATTCTCCAGCTATGCCTGATTTGTCGGGATTGGATCCAAAGCAATTCTCAACGCTTCAAAAGCAAATTGAAAATGGTAATGGAGGGAAGTCCTTGCCCGGACTACCGGGACGTGGACCTACATTTCCTGGTCTTTCCAATGGCATTGCCAATAGGGGAAAATTTCCTCAGCATTCTAAGAAAAAATAAGATGTAAAGAGGGAAAGGAATATGATGCAGGAAACAGTATTAAACGAATTGGCACATTTACGAGCATCTATTGATAATTTTGATGCCACCTTGATTCATATCTTAGCAGAGCGTTTTCGTTGTACGAAAGCTGTTGGGCGCTTAAAAGCGCGTTATGATTTGCCTAAAGTAGATCCTCTGCGTGAGCAATATCAGGTAGCGCGTTTGCGGCAATTGGCTATGGATAGTCATCTTGATCCTGATTTTGCTGAAAGATTTTTAAAATTTATTATTAAAGAAGTTGTGCGTCATCATGAAATTATTGCTGAAGAGCAAAAGACAAAAAAAGTCAATTTAAACGAAAGCCAGAGCTGACAATAGGAGATAAAATATGGCATTGAAAATTCGTTTGTCCCGTGGAGGTTCAAAAAAACGTCCTTATTATCATATCGTCGTTGCAGATGTTCGTAGTCCGCGCGATGGGCGGTTTCTTGAACGTGTTGGTGCATGGGATCCAATGTTGCCTAAAGATGGACCGAGGGTAAAACTTAATGAAGAACGTATCCAATATTGGCTTGGGCAAGGGGCTCAACCAACAGATCGCGTTTTACGGTTTTTAGATGCAGCTGGCTTGAAAAAGCGTCCAACCCGTAATAATCCACATAAAGGTGAACCGGGTAAAAAAGCACAAGAACGTATAGCAGCAGCAAAGCAAGCGGCAGAAGAAGCCGCGGCAGCGGCTGAAGCAGAATCTGTTTCAGCATAAGAAGCATGATTGTTTAATCAATGTGTTTTTAAAAGCTTTAGAAAAATAAATATCATCCGTTTTTGTTTATCAAAAACGGATTTTTTTAAAAAGCTGCTTATTTAAACAGCGTTGGTTTTTTAAAAATCAATGGTTTTAAAAGTCAATAGCGCGGCCCTTAATTTCCCAGTCTCCATAGCGGGAAGGGTCTTTACCGCCGCGTCCACCATTTTCTAAAGGTTGTTCTTTTTCTGCTGCGCTTTTTCGCCTTTCTTCAGCTTCTTTAAGGGCGCGTTGTGCTTCGGGAGAAAGAGATTGCTGTTTAACGACAATTGCATTTTTTTTGCTTGTTTTCTCATCTTTTTTATTCATTTTATACCTATTCCATTGAAGAAGCAGAAAGAAAACACCATCATATAGCATTAATTGACTTTTATCATGGAGTTTTTTGAGTAATGAATATAATGCGTATAGCTATGCTTTTGGCTTTTTTAACTGCTCTCTTTATGGGAGTTGGTTATCTTGTTGGAGGGGGCGGTGGTATGGTCATAGCTCTTTTGATGGCCAGTGGTTTAAACTTTTTTTCTTATTGGAATTCAGATAAAATCGTTTTACGCATGTACGGGGCGCGTGAAGTTGATCAGCATTCAGCACCAGTTTATTATAAGATTGTAAGCGATTTAGCAAAAAGGGCTTCTCTTCCTCAACCAAAGGTTTATGTTATTGAGAATGCACAGCCAAATGCTTTTGCGACGGGACGTAATCCGCAAAATGCAGCTGTTGCTGCAAGTGCTGGGTTGTTAGAGCGGTTAAGTGCTGAGGAAATTGCCGGCGTTATGGCGCATGAGCTCGCACATATTGAGCATCGGGATACGTTAACAATGACTCTAACCGCAACGATTGCAGGGGCAATTTCAATGCTTGGTAATTTTGCTTTCTTTATGGGAGGGCAGCGCAACTCTTCAGAAGATTCTCATGGCGCTGGGGCAATTGGAGGATTTATTGCATTGCTCGTGGCACCTTTTGCGGCGATGTTGGTGCAAATGGCGATTAGTCGTACGCGGGAATATGCTGCGGATCGGAGAGGGGCTGAAATATGTGGTAATCCTTTATGGTTGGCTTCGGCATTGCGTAAGATTGCTGACGGGGGACGTGGGGTATATAATGAAGAAGCAGAGCATAATCCAGCAACTGCGCATCTGTTTATTATTAATCCTTTGAGCGGTGAGGGAGCGGATAGTCTTTTTTCTACACATCCAGCAACTGCAAATCGTATTGCTGCTCTTTATCAGCAAGCAGAAGAAATGAAAGGAACTCTTGCCAAAAGTGTGGGATGGAATAAAGAAGAAAGTATACATGAAAAAAGCAGCGGGATAAACTATGGAGATTTTTATAGTGGTCAAGCTCATGCATTAGGTGAGCAAGAAAACAGTCCTTTTCAGCGTGTTACAAAACGTCCTTCTTGGCTTCGTTATGAAAATTCAAAAAGATCTCGTTCATAGAGTTATTGAGGGAGTTTTTAAGGAAACAGTGATATAAAGGTGGTGTTTTGAAACACAAAAAAGCGGGGCATGTGTCTGAAAAAAATGTTCCAGGATTAGTTGTTCGGCAGGTGTGTGTGCGTCTTTTGGGGGCGGTAGTTGATAAGCGCACGCCTCTGTCTGGTTTGACGGATAATGAACACGGACATCCACAATATTTAAAGCTTTCACAACGGGATCGTTTATTATGTCGGGCTATTTTAACAGCTTCATTGCGTCATCGAGGGCAGATTACGGCAGCTCTTTCACGCTTTTTGGTGCGTCCTTTGCCTCCACAAGCACTTTCACTCCAGCATCTTTTGCATATCAGTGTTGCACAAATTCTTTATCTTGATATTCCCGATCATGCGGCTATTGATTTAGCTGTGCGTGTGGGGAAACTTGACCCTCGAATGCGCCGTTTTTCAGGGGTGGTAAATGCTCTTTTGCGCAATATTGCACGTGAGGCGATGCCTTTACGCCAACAAGTTCCTACTATTGAAGGTGTGCCAGCGTGGTTTGGACAGCTTTTAATGTCAGCTTATGGAACAGAAAAGGCGCATCAGATTATAGCAATTCAAAGTGTGGAACCCCCTTTCGATTTGACAGTGAAATCTGACAGTGTTGGATGGGCTAAAAGGCTTGGCGGTGTAGTATTGCCCAATGGTTCTGTTCGATTGAATCGCCTGGAGTGTTCTGTTTCTGATTTACTAGGTTATAGTGAAGGAACTTGGTGGGTTCAAGATTTCGCTGCAGCGTTGCCTGCTTGTTTACTAGGAAAACTTCGGGGTAAACGAGTTGCTGACCTTTGTGCGAGCCCTGGGGGGAAAACAGCACAATTGGCTTTGCAAGGGGCACAGGTGACAGCAATTGAGCTTTCTGCTAACCGCGTAAAGCGTTTAAAAGAAAATATGGAACGGCTTCATTTTTCAGTTCACATTTGGCAGGGCGATGTGAGAAATTTCCATCCCGCACAATTTTTTGATGCGGTTCTTCTTGATGCTCCTTGTTCTTCTACTGGAACTATCCGTCGTCATCCAGATATTTTATGGACGAAATCGAGGGGTGATATCGTCAAGTTAGCGGCGTTGCAATATGATTTGCTTGTCGCAGCAATTTCTTTGGTAAAGGTGGGGGGGCGGATTGTTTTTTCCAATTGTTCATTGGCAAGAGAAGAAGGTGAAGATCTTATTGAGAAAATTTTATCAATACGCAATGACATTGTTTTAGAACCTATTTATCCAGAGGAAATGGGAGCACTGGCACATTTGCTTTGTGGGGGGATGTTACGGACAACGCCTGCGGATTTTTGTCATAAAAATTGTGATGTTGGGAAAACCGCATTTTTAGGAATGGATGGTTTTTTCGCTGCGCGCTTACGAAAAATTGCTTAATTAACGCTTCATTTACAAAAATGGTCGAAATTGTATTTGATTCAGCATAAATGGAGATGAAATTTTGGCGGTTGCGGTAAAAGCTTCTCAGGTAAAAGTGGCAGCCTGTATCGATACGATACAGAATGTTATACGGCGTTTATGGATTGGACCATTGTTTCGTTGGCGGTTTTCAGGGTTTCGTCCTCATAAAATTTTAGCGCATCCTATGGATTTTCATGTAGCTGATCCTATAATGGCGCATGAATTTTATCATGGTCGTTTTGCTTTTGCTGGTCACATTGTTCATTCTGGTGCTGTTTCGCCGTTTTCATTGATTCCACCAACGTTAGAATGGGAAGCGGCTCTACATGATTTTCATTGGTTGCGTCATATGGAGGCAGCAGGAAGTGATTTAGCTTCTGCACACGCACGCTCTCTTTTAGAAGATTGGTTTGACCATGCTGGCAAGAAGGTAAAAGGGCTTGCTTGGAGTGGTCCTGTTGTGGCGCGGCGCTTGATTTCATGGATTTGTCATTCGAAAATGTTGTTAGAAGGGGCAAGTGAGCGGTTTGAAAAACGCTTTTTACGTGCGCTTGGTTTGCAATTTCGTTATTTGCGCGTAACAATTTGCAGTATGGAGCATGATGATCAACGTTTACAAGCAGCAGCGGCTTTGACGTTCGCATCTCTTGCTTTGCCTGTTTCTGCGGCAGTGAAAAAAAAGGTACAAACCGCACTTATAAAAGAGCTTTCCCGTCAAATCTTAGTTGATGGTGGGCATATTTCCCGTAGTCCTATTATTTTGCTGAATTTGTTATCGGATTTATTGTCGTTACGGCATCTTTTTATGCGTAGCAATGAAACAGCACCACGTATTTTGATTGATTCTGTTGAGCGTATGTTACCAGCTTTACGATTCTTTATCCATGAGGATCAAACGTTGGCACATTTTAATGGGGTTGGTCCCCTTATGTCGGAACGGTTATCGTCACTTTTAGAACTTGATGAAACAGGAGGGCATCCTTTTAGTTATGCCCGTTATTCAGGATTTCAGCGCTTCAAAGCCAATCAAACAACAGTGCTTGCAGATACAGGAAAGTTTCCACCCCGCTCTGTAGCACAGCAGGCTTGTTCGGGGTGTTTGTCTTTTGAAATGTCTTCACAAGGGCACCGTTTTATTATCAATACCGGCGTTAATCCTGATGGGCGGGAAGATTATCGACAGCTAGGGCGTGTTACTGCAGCGCATTCAACAGCTACGCTTAATGATTGTTCAGTGGGCGTTTTTTATCAGAAAAAGAAAAATGGCGTGCCATTTTTGTTTGATGGACCAACGGATGTTCAAGTGCGCCGTATAGAGGATTCAGAGAAGATGGGTTTTATTGCGAGTCATAATGGTTATGTGCGACCCTTTAATCTTATTCATGAGCGTGGTCTTATTTTGGCGACAAATGGAGATATGATCGAGGGTTTTGATCGCTTTTTTATGCCAAATAAAGGGGGAAAGAGACACAAGAGTGTGCAAAATGAACAAGATCATGTTGCTGTTCGGTTTCATCTTCATCCACAAGTTGAAGTTAACTATGATGGCAAACGTGTGTGTTTAGCCATAAAGAACGAGAACGTGAAGAGCCAACAAGTATGGTATTTTATATCGCCTGACGCAGATATTTGTCTTGAAGATTCAATTGATTTTGCAGAATTAACAGGTCCACAACGGACACAACAGATTGTTTTATATTTTCGCCCTGCATTTCAGGAAAAAGTTCGTTGGCGTTTTATCCGTAAAGCGTTTGATAAAAAATTAGAACATTGTTCCAACTCATAGTATATTGCGTTTTATCTTCGTGTCGCAAAACATCATCGTTTATTGTGGTAATATTCTCAAAATTTGAAGAATATATAAATTTTATACATGAAGCATTTTGTTAGAGTATAGGTTGGATGTTTTTAGGCAAGGTTTGCTCATAGAATCTCATAAGGTGATGCTGAGAAGGATTGGCTCTAGAAAAAAAGGGTTTTTGACAGACCATTGTTGACAGATGAATACTTGTTAAGGATCTTCATCTTTTAAAGATGTGAAGAGAAATTAAGTTATTACTTATCTTCGAAAGTTCTTACGAGTTCTATTGGGATCAATATTTCTCTCTGAGAGAGTTGCATTAATAGGGTTACGCTCTTTACGAAAAACAGAGCGCTATTGTATTGCATATTCACGGACTTATTTTAAAGAAAAGTCTCCTAGCATTTCCAAGCCTATTTAGCGATGGTGCCCGTGATGGGTATAACGGTAAATCCATTAAGCACTCCCATCTTTATGCTTATGAAGGAGTAATTCAGCACTATCACACTATTTATCAGTGCCTAATGTTTGTAACAGCTTTTGGCACTAGAGATGGTTCATAAGAGGCATTTTTAGCCTTGATTTGAAATGGGAGAATCTTACGGTATTCGGGGTTCTAATTCAATATGAATAACGCTAAATTATCATTATAAATCAAATGTTGTACACCATAGAAGCACTGAAAATTCGAGAAACAATACATAGCACTGGCCGAGAAAAACGACTCTTATACTCTTTGTTACTATACTAAAAATGAAGTTATAATAACAACCCATAAAATGCGTGTTTTTTCATAGCAAAGCATTCTCTCAAATATCCCAAACAACTTTTATAAAGATTTACGCGAATAACGTCGTGCAATCGAATCAATATTACCTCGACAAATTCCAAGATCACTGAGTTCATATGTTGAAAGACAACTTAACGCATTAACGGTTCGACGATAACGGCGCCAATTACTATAAAAACGTAGAATATTCATATCCTCTACTCAAACTCTTTATTACACTCTTTGGTTTAAAAATAGAGCATATTACTAAAAAGAGTTGTGCTATAATAGCATAACAGGTATGCACCTATATACAAGATAATACCCCTCTAACCTTTTTCTCATATGAAAGCGCAACCATTAAAATGTTAATAAAAACAGTATTTATCTATAAACAATGGCTAAATTATGTGCATTTTCTGCGGTGATAAACTTCTTCACGTGTAGATTCTCTGGATTGAATAACTGCTTCCATTTCAACGGTTATCAATAGTCATACGATGATTATAAAAAATTTCTTGAAACATTTGTCTCATATAATAGAGGGAATCAGCAAAATTATTAATGGCGGAAGTGTCGTGTTCTTGTAAAAACCATTGCTAAACCCTGCGCATCAGCAGCAGTGATAACTTCTTCATCACGCATGGAGCCTCCTGGTTGAATAACTGCTGTTGCCCCTGCTTCAGCTGCTGCTAATAAACCATCTGCAAAAGGAAAAAATGCATCTGATGCAACAACCGATCCTTTTGTGGGAGTTTCTGTTAAGCCTGCTCTTTGCGCACTTTCTGCTGCTTTACTTGCAGCAATTTTTGCTGAATCGATGCGGCTCATTTGTCCGGCTCCAATTCCGACTGTTGCGCTATTTTTTGCATACACAATAGCATTTGATTTAACGTGTTTTGCTACACGAAAAGCAAATTGAAGATCACGCATTTCATCTTGAGTTGGTGCCCGCTTTGTCACTACTTGCAATTTAAGATCATCAACCACCACGTTATCACGTGATTGCACTAAAATACCTCCTGCAAGTGTTTTCGCAAGAAATCCTCCACAGCGTGGATCAGGAACTCCACCTGTAATGAGCAAACGAAGATTTTTTTTCTTGGCAATAATTTCACGTGCCGCCATTGTGGCATCAGGAGCAATAATCACTTCTGTGAAAATTTTAACAATCTCTTCAGCACATTCCTCATCAAGGGTTTGATTTAAAGCAACAACTCCACCAAATGCCGATACATTATCACATATAAGAGCCTTCAAATAAGCTTCTTTCAAATTTTCTCCTTCCGCAACACCACAAGGATTGGCATGTTTAATAAGAGCGACAGCAGCGGTTTTTTGCGGATCAAATTCTGCCACAAGCTCAAAAGCTGCATCTGTATCATTCAGATTGTTATAAGAAAGCGCTTTGCCTTGTAAAAGTTTTGCTGTTGCAATACCAAAACGTTTTTCATTATTACGATAAAATGCTGCTTGTTGATGTGGATTTTCCCCATAGCGCATAACACTCTCAAGATGACCAGAAAAACTCTGCCATGATGGAATTTCAATTTTTAGATCCTGTGCAAACCACGATGCTATTGCCGTATCATAAGCAGCGGTGTGTGCGTAAGCATGCATTGCTAGCTGACGACGCATAGATAAGCTTAAACATCCATTATGCTGCTTTAATTCAGCTAGAATCGAATCATAATCTTTTATTGCTGTTACAACACCAGTATAAACATAATTTTTCGCTGCGGCGCGAATCATCGCCGGTCCACCGATATCAATATTTTCAAGAATCGTTTGCCTATCGGCTCCCGATAGGATCGTCTCTTCAAAAGGATAAAGATTCACCACCAAAAGATCAATTCCATGAATGCTGTTCTTTTCCATAGCTTCCCTATGGCTAGGATCTTCTCTTACCCCTAACAAAGCACCATGAATTAAAGGATGGAGTGTTTTTACACGTCCATCCATTATCTCAGGAAATCCGGTAACTTCAGCAACATCTTTTACCGGTAAACCAGCCGCTATGAGGGTTTTGGCTGTTCCTCCTGTTGAAATTAATTCAACATTGTAAGTAGCGTGAAGGGCTTGTGCAAAAGCAACCACACCCGTTTTATCAGACACAGAAAAGAGAACACGACGAACCCGATGAAGATCAGGTATGGGAAAATTTTTGGCTACAACACTCATAACAGAAGCCTTAAAAATGAAAGAGTTAAAATTCTAGTAAAACAAGCTTATACATTTATAGCATAAGCCTTTAGCAAAATACACTGAAAGGATAAACTGTCTTTTTAGAATATAGGATGACTCACCTTTTTCTATTATTTTGTAAAAACACTCTCATTTGAGGTGTGGAGATAGGTATAAAAGTCTCATTGAGACATTAAATGTTTTTTTGTTGCTTATAACTCAACATCTCATTTTCATAGCAGTTTTGAAACAAAAAACGCCTCCGTATGTTCTTTGCTATATTAGCTTTTATACTAGATTAAGGCGAAAGTATTGCGTATGGAGTAATTTCTGAAATGGGAAAAAACCTAATAAAGCAAGAAAGAATATAAAATTATAAAGGCAAAAATGAGTGCCTATCTTTCCGATCATTTTTAAATTTGGCTTTATGTTTTTCAAAAGCGTTTATGACAATGTTTTTTTAGAGTGAATTTTTTAAGAGTGGAGATAATACATTGCTTCACATTTTTGTGCATTACATTTTTAATGAATTAACCCTCGTTTTATAATGATTTTTTTGAAGAGTATCGCGTAAACCTTTTGTGGATAGTATAAAGTTCATTGTATGCCTATGATCTTTATTTAACAAAAGCGCAAGTCGGTAGCTTTTATTCTCTTTATCAGTTTTCAAGATTCTAAAAATTTTTGTTACTTGAGATCGAAGAGGTATTTTTTAGTTTTTTTGCCGTAGCAGAAAAAGAAAAAAGCCCCTAACACACCAGCAGCTAAAATAAACCACGTTATTGCATAAATGAGATGATTATTTCGAAAATGTACAATCGTAAGACCAACGACGGGAAGGTTTGCTTGTGGAGATGTTTTTCTGGCATCAATGAAATAAGGGGCAACAGTGGACAAACCAAGTTTTTGTGCCATAGCGGGGAGATCGCGCGTATACCATAAATTTTTGTCAGGATTATTTTTACGCGGGAAAAATCCATTTTTTTCACTCATGCGTAATAAACCGATAATCGTTGTTTGTTCTGTGTCTGTGGTAGAATTTCGCTGAGATGAGGCGTTTGTATGCGATTGCTCTGAGTTTTGAAAATTGTTACGTTCATCCATGGGGATAAAGCCACGGTTGATAAAGATCAGTGTATTATCAGCAGTCTGTAAAGGAGTCAAAACCCAATAGCCTGTAGTATTTTGAGCGGCAGCAGTGACTAAAATATTTTTATCTGTTAAAAATTTTCCTGTGATAACAACAGGTTGATATTCATATTTTTCAAAAGTAACATCTGACCATTGATTTTTTGAGGGAGCTTTTATGGGGGGCAAATGAATGCGTTGATTGGCACTGGTGATAAGATTTGTTTTCCAGTTTAACCGTTGTACTTGCCATATACTTAATGCGCTGAAGAGAAGAAAAAAACAAATACATAAAGTTCCAAATAAAAAAGAAGAAAAACAGCAAGAATTTCCTTGAAGCTTTGTCATGGGGGGCTCTTTTTTGCTCATGATTTATGCTTCCTTTCGGGACAATAAGCTTTTATTCTAACATGGTATGTATTAAAAAAAAACATTTTGTACGCTTTTTAGCAGAATTTGCACGCCTTATTGAAGAAAAAGATGAAAAATGGGTCAGCGAGAGATGAAAAAGGTTTTATAAAAGACTTGACCTTTTGTTGTCGACCCCCTATTAGAAAGAAACTTCCCAATGATGCCTGTTCAAGGTTGCATTGTGCGTGTTTTGCGTTCATTGTGTCCTTTGGGTATGGGGATTTGAAAGTTTCTTAGAGTTTAAGGGTGGAGTTTATGTCTCGTGCATGTGAATTGACAGGGAAAACGGTTCTGTATGGTAATAATGTTAGCCATGCAAATAATAAGACTCGGCGTCGTTTTTTACCAAATCTTTGCAATGTGACATTGATTTCAGAAGTGTTACAGCAAAGTTATCGCTTGCGCATTTCAGCAAGTGCTTTGCGTTCTGTTGAGCATCGTGGTGGCCTTGATGGTTTTTTGGTCAAAGCAGTCGATAAAGAGTTGTCGCAACGTGCGCGTTTGCTAAAACGTCAAATCATTAAGAAAAAAGCTGAGCAAGAAGGTGAGCAAAAGGCTGAACAAGCAGCGTAATTGTTAGCGCCATTCTTTTTGGTTTATTGACGCTTTGATTTCGGTTTTCTGTTCTAGAAGTTAAGTTTTTTGCAGATTGATCATTTTATTTTATTGTTTCCGTATCCTAGGTTAAAAAAATGCTCTCAAGCAGTCCTTTACGAGAACAGCAAAAGAAAAGATATATTGTTTTTTCTATTTTAGCAATGTGCCTTGCTGTTACTGCTTCTAATATTTTTGTTCAATATCCTGTCTACTGGTTTGATTTGAATGATCTGTTGACTTATGGGGCTTTTACCTATCCATTTGCTTTTCTGATCAATGATTTGACCAATCGTTTTTATGGTCCATCTGCTGCGCGGCGTGTGGTTTATGCTGGTTTTTTTGCGGGGGTCTTTGTTTCTTGGATATTAGCGACACCACGGCTTGCACTTGCTTCTAGTTTTGCATTTTTATTTGGGCAACTCCTTGATATTGTTGTTTTTACTCCTTTGCGACATAAAACATGGTGGAAAGCACCTTTAGCAGCAGCGTTTGTTGGTTCGGCTTTGGATACAGTGCTGTTTTTTGCTCTTGCTTTTTCTAGCTCTTTTGCTGTTCTTGATAAGATAACAGGCTATGCTGATAGTTCACTGGTGGAGAGTACTGTTTTGGGAGGGGTAGACATACCAGTTTGGCTTTCACTTGCTTTTGGCGATTTTTCGGTAAAAATTGTTATGAGCCTGTTTATGTTGATTCCTTATGGAACAATTCTTAATATTGTGAAGCTTCCTCTTTATCAAAGTCATGCAAAGGATGCTTCTTCTTTTATTTGTCACAAATAATGATCTTTGTCTTTTTGTTTTACTAAAGAAGAGAAGGTTGTGCGTTATGTCTTCTAAGGGCAGAATTTGAGTGGATTCAAAATTCAATTTGTGGGATTATCTTCTCAGATTGTTAGTCATCAAATTCCGATGGTTTAATGATAGAGATAATTTTTTAAAATGTAACTGTTGCTGATTCAAGGCAGGTTTATTTCTTATGAATATGAGGCGTTTTATCACTAAAAAGTATTTCTAATTGTTTTGTTATGGCGTCAGCGAGTTCTTCAGCATTCATAATTGTTACAGCACGCTGATAATAACGTGTGACGTCATGACCAATTCCAATGGCAATGAGTTCGATAGGGGAATGTGTTTGAATTTCTTGAATCACTGCGCGTAAATGTTTTTCTAGATAATTGCTGGAGTTGACCGATAGTGTCGAATCATCAACAGGAGCACCATCAGAAATGACCATGAGGATGCGACGTTGTTCACGCCGCGATAAAAGGCGTTGATGAGCCCAAATTAAAGCTTCTCCGTCAATATTTTCTTTTAATAATCCTTCTTGCATCATTAAACCTAAATTGCGTCGTGCGCGACGCCATGGGGTATCAGCACTTTTATAGATGATATGACACAAATCATTAAGGCGTCCAGGATTATGGGGTTTGTTTTGGGTAAGCCATTGTTCGCGTGATTTTCCTCCTTTCCAAGTTTTAGTGGTAAAACCTAAAATTTCAACTTTGACACCACAACGTTCAAGAGTTTGTGCCAAAATATCAGCACAACTTGCGGCAATGCTAATGGGGCGTCCGCGCATTGAGCCAGAATTATCAATGAGAAGTGAAACAACTGTGTCCCGAAATTGGGTGTTACTTTCCATTTTAAAAGAAAGGGGTTGCATGGGGTCAATAATTAGACGTGGAAGCCGTGCTGTATCAAGATATCCTTCTTCAAGGTCAAAGTTCCAGTTGCGATTTTGTTGTGCCATCAAGCGGCGCTGGAGACGGTTTGCTAAACGTCCAACGATGTTTTGAAGATGATTGATTTGTTTATCAAGATAACGGCGTAGGTGATCTAACTCGTTTTCAGAACAAAAATCTGTTGCTTCCAAAATTTCATCAAATTGACGGGTGAAGATTTTATAATTGCCAAGTCTTTCCATTTGTTCCGAATCGGAAAAAAGGCGTTTAGGTCTGCTCGGCTTTTCTTGCCAAGGTCCATTTTTTTGCTCGCCATCAGCTTGATCATTGTTGTTTGATTGTGACGCTTGTGTTTTTCCGTCGTCTTGCACATTACTTTCTTGTTCAGTGTTGGTTTGTTCTTCACTTTGAGTGTGTTTTTTGTTTTTACTCTCTTCTTCTGCTTGGTCTTGAGGTTCACATTCGTTTTTTAATTTTTTATTGTTTTCACTGTTAGAAGCTTTAGCTTGTTGCACTGTCATTTTGAGTGTAGCAAGCATTTTGCGAACAATATGTGCAAAAGCTTGTTGGTTGTAAATATGATGTGTGAGCTCATTGAGTTCTGCTGCTGCTTTTTGTTCGAGTTCTTGACGCCACAATTCTAAGACAGGACCTGCTTCTCTCGGAGCTTTGCGCTTTGTTATTTTTTCACGCAATAAAAGTGCAATCGCTTCTTGGATGGGGGCTTCACTTTGGTTGCTAATTTTATGATAATGGGCTCTTTTGTATTTATCGGCGAGCATGATATCAAGATTTTTTGCAAGCCCCTCCATGGCTAAAGTGCCAATTGCTTCAACACGTGTTTGTTCGAGGGCATCAAAGACAGCACGTGCTTCTGATTCTAATGGAGAAAATTGCATGTGAATGCGGTTATCATGCCATGCTTTGCGCAGAGCCATGGAATCACCTAATCCGCGGGTAATGGTGATGTCTTTATTCGTTGCGTATTGAGGTAATTCTGGTAAACGCGCACAACTTTCGCTTAAAGATGGTCGGTTATGACTAAAGGAAACTTCAAGGTTGTTTGCGCCTGCAATTGCACGCATACAGGTGGAAAGTGCTTTTTTAAAAGCTTCAGCATTAAGAGTGTTATTGGAAGAGTTCTTTGCCGGATTGTTGTTGTCGCCAATATAGGTAGCCATGAGTGACAGATTCCTTAAGGCGAAACACCATGAATGAGTGATTCGGGAAGCTCTTGTCCAAAGGCGCGTTGATAAAATTCTGCAACAGTGGCTCGTTCGAGTTCATCACATTTATTGAGAAAGGTTAATCGAAAGGCAAAGCCGACATCTTGAAAAATTGTTGTATTTTCTGCCCAAGTAATGACGGTACGTGGACTCATTACAGTTGAAAGATCTCCATTGATAAAAGATTGGCGTACCATATCAGCAACATGAACCATTTGTGAAATTGTCTTTTTTCCTTCAGCCGTTTGAAAAGATTTGACCTTCGAACAAATAATATTAACCTCTTTATCATGGGGTAAATAATTGAGTATCGTAACAATAGACCAGCGGTCCATTTGAGCTTGATTGATCTGTTGGGTACCATGATAGAGACCGGTTGTATCACCAAGACCAATGGTGTTTGCTGTTGCAAAAAGACGAAAGGCTGGATGTGGAGAGATGACACGGCTTTGATCAAGTAAGCTTAGTTTTCCAGAGGTTTCAAGAACGCGTTGGATGACAAACATAACATCGGGACGTCCCGCGTCATATTCGTCAAAAACAAGAGCAATATTATTTTGATAAGCCCATGGCAAAATGCCTTCTTTAAATTCAGTGATTTGTAAGCCATCTTTTAAAACGATAGCGTCTTTTCCTACAAGATCGATACGACTTACATGACTATCAAGATTAATGCGAAGACAAGGCCAGTTGAGACGTGCAGCAACTTGTTCAATATGCGTTGATTTCCCTGTACCGTGATAGCCAGAAACCATTACACGACGGTTAAAGGTAAAACCTGCGAGAATCGCTAAAGTTGTTTGTTGATCAAAAAGGTAATCAGGATCGATATCAGGAACATGGGAACTTTTTGTGCTAAAAGCAGGGATTTCCATATCTGTTTTAATATGAAATAGATCGCGAGCACAAAGTGTAATATCGGGCAAATTTTCAACGGTAAGATTTGTCATTGTGTTTTTGGAAGGGAGAGGACACTATTTATTCATTAGAAAACGATACAAGAGTTAGAGCATTTATGCAATGCTCTATAACGAGAGCCTTAGATACGAAGGAAGATTTTTTACGTATTCTATAATGTTTTGCAAAAAAAATAATATCTTACGCAAATAATGATGGTTTAAATGAAAATAGACTCATATAAGCCCGTGCTTTTAGCACAAACCAGACTTTTTTAGCAAATTATAAGCATTTAAAACATCACGAAAGCGCTCTTCTGAAGCACGATTACCACCATTGGAATCAGGATGGTGCTTTTTTACCAACTCTTTATATTTCATTTTGATGTCTTCTGCTGAAGCGTTTGCATGTAGTTCCAGTGTATCAAAAGCTTTTGCTTCTAAGGGCTTTAATTTTCTTGAGAAATTATTGCTTGAATGCCGCTCAGTAAAAAGCGTGAAGGGATCGCGCATGCGATTTTGATAGGCAGCTGTTCCAGAGCGAATCTTTGCATAATTAGCAGCTGTTTTTTTCGATGTACCATTGCTCAGATCTGTAGGCCATGTCGGACGATGTCCTGTGAGAGCATCCTTTTGAAATTTTGCGATATCTTTATTGCTAAGACCAGAGAAGTAATTAAAATTTTTATTATATGCGCGTACGTGTTCAATACAAAAATATAAATATTGTCCTTCGTGATTTCGACCTGCTGGTGCTTTATGGGAGCCTGTTTTTTCACAACCTTCCCACTGACACTGTTGCGCTTCTGGCTCAGCTTTTTGTTTTTTATTTGAGCTTATGCGAATTGAATCGAATAATTTAGATGTTATTGTCATGTTCTTGGTTTATGCAAAATTGATTAATTTTACAAGAATTGACTTTTGAAAAATTTGTTTTCACACTTATTTTATTATGAAAAAGGTGTATTTTTGCACGTTCATTTTGTTTGAGGAATGAAAAATGTTTATAGAAACAATAATCAAGAGAAAGCTTCAGGATGCTTTTCATCCGCAAAAGCTTGAAGTGATTAACGAAAGTCATCTTCATGAGGGGCATCCTCATAATGAACATGCTTTTGATGGTAAAGGAGAAACACATTTTCGAGTGAAAATTTTATCTTCTTCTTTTTCCAATATGACACGCCTAGAAATACATCGAGCGATTTATAAAGCTTTACAAGAAGAGTTAGCTACTTGTGTCCATGCTTTGGCACTTGAGGTTGAAACACTCTAATTTTTTTGATGAGACGTTTTTAGGAACGGGGATGGGCCTTTTGATAAATTTTTAACAAATGGTCTGTATCGACATGGGTATAGATTTGTGTGGTCGAAAGGCTAGCGTGCCCAAGAAGTTCTTGAATCGTGCGTAAATCTCCTCCCCGTGATAAAAGATGGGTGGCAAAAGAATGGCGCAGTGTGTGAGGCGTTGCAGTTTCTGGTAAACCAAGGCTTGCTCGTAAGTTGCGTACAGTTTTCTGAATAATGGCGGGCTGCAGGGGACCGCCTCGTGCTCCGCGAAATATGGGTTGGTTATCCACTAAAGGATATGGGCAACATTTGAGATAATTTTGTACAGCTTCGTAAACAATTTTGATGATAGGAACAAGGCGTGTTTTGCCGCCTTTCCCTGTTATAAATAAACTTGTTTTTTCAGAATCCGAAAATTGTTCTGGTGTGAGGCTTAAGGCTTCTGATATTCGCATTCCACAGCCATAGAGAAGCATGAGAACAGCCGCATTACGAGCGCTAATCCAAGGTTCATTTTCTAGCTGGTTTTCTTGTTTGACTATGTGAAGTGCTGATTTGATCGCTAAAGGTTTTGGAAGCGATTTTGGGTGTTTGGGGCTTCGGATAAGTTGAGCCGCGGGAACATTGACGGTTCCTTCGCGTGATAGGTACTTGAAAAAAGAACGTATACCTGCCACTCCGCGGCTTAAAGAGCGAGCACTTATATTGTTTGTACGCCGATAAGCAAGATAAGCACGCAAGTCACTAATGCGTAAATGAGCGAGATCTGTAAGGGTTGGTGTATGGCTTAAGTGTTGACAGAGAAAAGACAAAAATTGCCGCGTATCACGTTCATAGGCTTGCACTGTTTGTGCCGACATACGACGTGTTTGGATGAGACACTCTAACCAATTTTTCCTTGCGTTTAAAATTGCATGGTCTGCTGGAATGAGAGGAATATTTTTATCTTTTCTCTTGTCGTTTTTAATAGGCATTATCTAGTTGAGGATTTCTTTCTTTTTAGATTTTTCATCATTAGAATAACCATTCTTGTTTTGGGGTTGCTCTTCACGATTGATAAGTTGCTTTTCACCTTTGAGAGAGAGTATTTTTAAGAGATTGTGCGTTGACATCAAATGCGCAAAAATTAATCCTAAAAAGCCATTTTTATGAAGTTTGGCAAGTTGGCTTGCTGATAATTTATTCAATTTTTCTTCATCAACAACCCAAAAATGTTCCAACTGCGCTGAGAGACCTTTATCGTTTTTCACATTGATGGATTTTTGACTTAGAAGATCCATTTCTACAAGAGCATCAATAAACTCAGAGGTTTTCTCCATAGCGATTTTAAAACTTTCAAGAAAACGAATACGTTCTTCCATAAAAGGAGAAATAGAGCCGTCGGAATTAAAAAGTTCTGTTCCTGCAACTTCATTAAACATACCTGACTGTTGATCAAAGCAAACAGAAAGTTCTTTTTCATTGCTAATTTGTGCCAGAACAAAAGGATAGCGACGGACAAAAGCAGGGACATAAGTATTGGTTTTCCAACTTTTATCAGAAGCGATATAGTCATTTTCGTCATTAGAAAGACCGACAAGAGCCGCGGATGTATAGTGCCGTTTTTTTTGTTCATCTTCGGCGCACATAAATAAAATAGGATAGTCTAGTGCTGCTTGAAAATACTCAGTACTTGCTAAAGGAATCCAGTGAGTATCCTTGGCAAAAGACATATCACTTGGAGGAGCAAATTTTAGATTTTTATGGGAAACTTTATTGATTGGCGTGATATCTTTGTAAAATAGCATAATATTTGCCATAAGACTTTCTCCTTTATTAATTTGTTTTTGTTACCAAGAAAGGTCTTTTAGAAGATTGTCTCATATGGCAACAAGATTGAATAGAAAACTATAAGATTGAAGGATTCATTTTTGAGAGATAATATTTTTTCATGAAGTATAATAAAGAAAAGCTTAAAAATAAAGTCTATCTTGCCATTATTGGTATACCTCATGGTATAAAAGGAGATGTTTTTGTTAAAATTTTAAGTGCTGAGCCGCAGCGTTTCAAGTCTTACAGCACTCTTTATGATGATATGGGGCGTTCTTATGAAATTGTAACTCTTCGCATACAAAAAAATAAGGCGATTGTACGTTTTAAAGGGGTAGAAAATCGTAATGTTGCTGAGTCTTTAAAAGGTATTCGCCTCTATGTGATGCGTGATCAATTAATTGATGATTTGAGAGAGGATGAATTTTATCAAGTTGATTTAATAGGCTTGCGTGTTCAAGATCGTGGGGGAAAAGTTTTGGGTGGAGTGTGTGGTTTCTTTAATTTCGGAGCTGGTGATTTGCTTGAAATACGTTTGAATACGGGTAAAAGAGTTCTTATTCCCTTTAGTAAGGCGGCGGTACCAGAAATTTGTATGGATTCTTGTTTTCTTGTTGTTGATCCCATGGCAGCAGGTTTAAGTGATGGGGGAGACAATGATAAAAAGGAAATAGCTTGAATCTAAAATAAAGATGAGGGTAAAAAATAACCGATGAATTTCGTCAATAAAAAGTGGGAAGTGTGGAAATATTAAAAATGCATTTTTGAGCAGATATTGTAAGCACTTTATCTCGAAATAGTCCTGAATTTTTAGAGTCTTTTTTTAGCACAAGTATTTAGAAGGATCGTATTGAATATGGCGCAGATCAAGGAGATTTAGATTAACGCCATAGCGTTAAAAGGTCTTGTTTGTGATATTTTAGCTATTATTTAGAGTCTGTTTAAGAAAATAAGGATGAGAAATAAAATGAAGTTTCAGGCGCGCGTTTTAACCCTTTATCCTGAAATGTTTCCTGGTTTTTTAGGGTATTCTTTAGCAGGGCAAGCTTTAGAGCGCGGAATTTGGTCACTGGAGACGGTACAGATTAGGGATTTTGCTTTGGATAAACACCATAGCGTTGATGATACACCTGCTGGTGGAGGGGCTGGTATGGTAATGCGGGCGGATGTATTGGCGGCTGCTCTTGATTGCTGTCCACAGGATTCGCCAAGATTGTTGATGAGTCCACGTGGGCGCCCTTTTGACCAAGCTTACGCGCATAGCTTGGCTCGTGATACGGGTGTAACGTTAGTTTGTGGACGTTTTGAAGGGGTTGATGAGCGAGTCATAGAAGCACGAAAATTAGAAGAAGTCTCTATTGGTGATTATATTCTTTCAGGGGGTGAAACAGCCGCATTGGTTATTTTAGATGCTATTATACGTCTTCTACCTGGAGTGATGGGGAATGCAGCTTCTGCAAAGTGTGAAAGTTTTGAAAATGGCTTGCTAGAACATCCGCAATATACACGCCCTTCTTTTTTCGAAGGGCGGGGTATCCCGCCTGTATTGCTCTCAGGTCATCACAAAGCGATCGCAGATTGGCGTCAAAGGCAAGCCGAATTGTTAACACGTCAACGTCGCCCTGATCTTTATGCGCGTTATGATAAAAATCATCAGAAAACTTGATTCATATGATAAGGTGGTGTATTGCATGGCTCTCTTTTTAGAGAGTTTTTTATAAAAGGTTTTCTGTAGTTCCAAAATTAAAATGAAGGAATGGTGTATTCGCTCCTGTGTAAGGCATAGCCTAAAGAGCTTCTTATTCTTAATAAAGGCTTTTTTGGTAAGAGTTGAGCGCTCTGACTGTTCGATAAAGAACATGAAGGATAAAAGAAATGAATATTATCGCACAACTTGAAGCTGAACAATGTGCAAAAATTGAAGAAAAACGCCAATTTCCAGCCTTTCAGCCAGGAGATACAGTCCGTGTCATGGTGCGTGTGACGGAAGGTACCCGGACGCGTGTTCAGGCTTATGAAGGTGTTTGTATTGCGCGTTCAGGCGGTGGGTTGAATGAGACTTTTACAGTACGCAAAATTTCTTATGGTGAAGGGGTGGAACGGGTGTTTCCTGTTTATTCCCCGTTGATTGAAGGCGTTGAGCTGGTGCGCCGTGGTAAAGTGCGCCGTGCAAAACTCTATTATCTTCGTGGTTTGAGAGGTAAAGCTGCGCGTATCGCTGAAAAGAGAGATTATCGGAAAAAAGCTGAAAAGGTTGTTGAGAAAGTAGAAGCAGCAGCTGTAAGCACAGATGTTGAAAAGCAAGTTGCTGAGTAAAGATTATATCAGCTAAACTTTATGCAAAAGCGGCTTTTATGCCGTTTATTTGTGTTTTTCGTGATTCGTTTTGTCTTTTAAAAGGCTTGGAGGGGACATAAAAATGTTTAATCTATCAATTTTTGCTTCTTTTTATTCTTAATAATGGGTGATTAGATATCATTGCATATCTCGTGGAGACTCAAAAGGGTAAGTTTAATTTGAAAAAATGCCTATTTATATTTGAGAAAAGATGTTAGACCTTTGACGTGAAGATAAAATTGTATTAGATTAAAGCGAGTATTGCGGATTATATCCGTGGAAAAATCGGTTTTTTTTATGCGTGACCTTTAATCCGTTATTTGAGACAACCGACCTGTGATATTGGTATCTTAAGATGCCAAACAAGTAAAAACGAGATAATATATTTAGTCGTTTTATGCGGACTTTCTCGTTCATTGCGGTTGCAGTAAAAACCAGGTCAGGATATTTTATGACAGAGACAACTAGGATAAAAGAGCGCCCTCGTTCCCCTCATATAGGTATTTATCGTTGGACAATTACTATGGCTATGTCTATTGCGCATCGCGTTACGGGTATGGCACTTTATGTTGGAATGGTCTTTCTTGCTGTTTGGTTAATTGCTATTGCATGTGGGGAGGAGGCATTCAGAACGGTTCATGAGATTTATAGTTCTTGGTTTGGATTGTGTATCTTGTTTCTTTATACTTTGGCAGGGATTCATCACATGGTTGGTGGTATTCGCCACATCGTTTGGGATATGATGCCTTGCCTTTTGGCAAAAGAAAAGGCAACAGTCACTGCTTGGGCGACAGTGTTTATTTCCCTTATTGTTACTTTTGTAATTTGGATTATTGGATATAGCGTTGTTTAGCTGGGGTGAAAAGAGATATGAAAAAAGACTTTCGAACGGAACTTGGAAAAGTACGGGGGCATGGGAGTGCTCATGAAGGAACAGAGCATTTTTGGCTACAGCGTTTGACTGGGCTTGTCAATCTGCCGCTTTTGATATTTTTTATTGTTCTTATTCTTTCGCTTGTGGGCAAAGATTATAGTATTGTGCGTGCACGGCTTGCACATCCTGTTGTGGCTATTTTGATGGGATTGATGACTTTTTCAGTCCTTTATCATATGAAACTTGGTATGCAAGTGGTGATTGAAGATTATATTCCACGTGAAGGTTTCCGGATATTCTTTTTGACGTTAAATATTTCATTTTGTTTTCTCATAGGTGGTGTCATTATTTTTTCTCTTTTGAAAATTGCATTAGGGGGTTAAACAAGTATGGCGGATACAGGATCATCTCTGGGCGCTAAAGCAGGTAACGCCCCTTATCGCACTGTAGATCATAAATTTGATGTTGTTGTTGTTGGGGCAGGTGGTGCAGGATTACGTGCAACACTTGGTATGGCGGAACAAGGATTAAAGACAGCTTGTATCACGAAGGTTTTTCCGACTCGTTCACACACGGTTGCAGCACAAGGGGGGATTGCTGCATCGCTTTCAAATATGGGACCTGACAATTGGCAGTGGCATTTATATGATACCGTGAAAGGTTCTGATTGGTTGGGTGATACCGATGCAATGGAGTATTTGGTGCGTAATGCACCTGCTGCTGTTTACGAATTAGAACATTATGGCGTTCCTTTTTCGCGGACGCAAGAAGGCAAAATTTATCAACGTCCTTTTGGTGGACATACGACACAATTTGGTGAAGGTCCCCCTGTTCAACGTACTTGCGCAGCAGCTGATCGTACAGGTCATGCCATTTTGCATACGCTTTATGGACAAAGCTTAAGGCATAATGCGCAATTTTTTATTGAATATTTTGCACTCGATCTCATCATGACAGATGGGGTTTGTACGGGGGTTGTGGCATGGAATCTTGATGATGGTACAATACATCGTTTTTCGTCCAAAATGGTTGTTCTTGCAACCGGTGGTTATGGACGAGCTTATTTTTCCGCGACATCGGCGCATACCTGTACGGGTGATGGTGGTGGAATGATCGCACGTGCTGGATTGCCACTTCAGGATATGGAGTTTGTGCAATTCCATCCTACAGGGATTTACGGTTCTGGCTGCTTAATTACAGAAGGAGCTCGTGGTGAAGGAGGCTATTTAATCAATTCTGAAGGTGAGCGCTTTATGGAGCGCTATGCACCTTCCTTTAAAGATTTGGCTTCACGTGACTTGGTTTCGCGTTGTATCACACTTGAAATTCGTGAAGGACGTGGCGTTGGACCTAAGAAGGACCATGTTTATTTGGTTCTCAACCATATTGATCCTGCAATCTTGCACGAGCGTTTACCGGGAATTTCAGAATCAGCACGGATTTTTGCAGGTGTGGATGTAACAAAAGAGCCTATCCCCATCTTGCCAACGGTTCATTATAATATGGGTGGGATTCCTACCAATTACTACGGGGAAGTTCTCAATCCAACGGCTGATTCGCCTGATCGTATTCAACCAGGGCTGATGGCGGTAGGAGAAGCAGGGTGTGCTTCTGTTCATGGGGCTAATCGTTTGGGGTCCAATTCATTAATTGATCTTGTGGTGTTTGGTCGTGCTGCTGCCATTCGCGCGGGTGAAGTTATTGATCGGAATGCAGAAATTCCACCCCTCAATGAAGAAGCTGTTGACGAAATTATAGCGCGTTTTGATCGTATACGTTTTGCACAAGGGGCGATACCGGCAGCTCTATTGCGTGAAAAAATGCAACGCACGATGCAAGAAGATGCGGCAGTATTCCGTACAGAAGATTCTTTGAAACAAGGATGTCAACGGATGAATAAAATCTGGGGGGAATTGTCTGACCTCAAAGTCACAGATCGTTCTCTGATATGGAATTCTGATTTGGTTGAAACATTAGAGCTTGAAAATCTCATGGCGAATGCAATCATGACTGTTCATTCTGCGGAAGCCCGTTTAGAAAGCCGTGGCGCTCATGCTCGTGAAGATTATCCAGAGCGTGATGATAAAAACTGGCGTAAACATACGCTTTCACATTTGTCAAAAGAGGGTAAGGTGACATTATCATATCGACCTGTCCATGTGGATCCGTTAACATCTGAAGCTGATGGTGGGATCGATTTAAAGCGCATTGCACCTAAAAAACGGATTTATTAAGGGGAGACACGAATTATGGTACAAATTAAGCTTCCCAAAAACTCTCAAGTAAAACCGGGGAAGGTTTGGCCTAAACCTGAAGGTGCTACGCAACTGACAGAATTTCATGTTTACCGTTGGTCGCCTGATGATGAGAGTAATCCTCGTCTGGATACTTATTACGTAGATCGTTCTGCTTGTGGTCCAATGATTCTTGATGGGCTTTTGTTTATTAAAAACCATATTGATCCAACTTTAACACTTCGTCGATCTTGCCGTGAAGGCATTTGTGGTTCATGTGCGATGAATATTGATGGAACCAATACATTGGCTTGTACCAAAGGGATGGATGATGTAAAACACCCCATTAAAGTCTATCCTTTGCCTTCTATGCCTGTTGTTAAAGATTTGGTTCCTGACTTGAAGCGCTTTTATGCGCAACACCGAGTCATTGAGCCTTGGTTGCAAACAGTTTCTCCTGAACCTGCAAAAGAATGGTTACAAAGTCACTCCGATCGCCAAAAAATCAATGGCCTTTATGAGTGTATTTTGTGTGCGTGTTGTCAGACTTCATGTCCAAGTTATTGGTGGAACGGTGATCGTTATTTGGGCCCCGCTGTTTTGCTTCAAGCTTATCGCTGGATTGCGGATTCACGTGATGAAATGTGTGGTGAACGTCTTGATAATTTAGAAGATCCTTTCCGCCTTTATCGTTGCCATACGATTATGAATTGTGCACAAACTTGTCCAAAGGGATTAAATCCAGCGAAAGCAATTGCTGAAATTAAAAAACTCATGGTTGAACGCCGCCTTTGAAAATTTACTGATTGATGAAAATAAAGAGCAAGGTAGAAAATTGTATCTCCTTTTAGCAATTAAATCTCTAAAAGAAGATCGGCTGCTTATGAGGGTGTAGTAGCTGTAATCATTCTAAAAGCGAAGTAATTCCTAAAAATTAAGCAATCTTTGCAATGGCTGAGCAGAAAACTCATAGTTGAATATTATCTTTGAAAATTGACCAATTAACGAACAGTAAAAAGAAAAACAGAAAATTGTACGCGTTTTTACCTCTTGAGGTTTAATCTTTAAAATTTATTGGTCTCTATGAGGCGGTTACCATAGTTATTATAGCCTTTAAAAAGGCATTAGTCTTTCGGGTAAACTATACTTTAAATAGCATTATATGTAAAAATAATAGAATCAATATGCCATATGTTTTATTTTTATTAAATTCGTATCAGAATTTGAACTTTAATACATATTAAATTAATCATTTTTTATAAAAAATATAACTCTGTATAAATACAGCACAAAAAATAAATGCTGATACAAATATTATAAGGCATGTAAATCATTCATATGAAATAAAAAGGAGTGATCATTATTACAATTCGTCATTTTACGATACGTTTATTATAATATAGAAAACATTGCTAATATTCAGGGATTAGGAATTTTTGATAAAATTATTATATATATTTAAAGGGCATATTTTTTATTTTAAAGATTGGGTTTTTAATCGCATTAAAAAAACAAAATTTATAGTTCTCAAAAAATGGAGAACGTAAAATCCCTATCTATTGTAGAGATAGATCATATACTTAAGGGGGGCAGTAATTTAAAACTATTGTAACGTCATAGATTTAAATTCATTAAAGAGTAGATAAGACGTTTGAAAAAATATAAAATTTATAGGTTCGTTTGAGTTGAATGAATTCAATCATCAAAGAAAAAATGTTGTATTTTGATGAGTTTCGTAGGTTTTGATTTTATATGTTTTTATCTATAAAAAATAGAGATTTCTAGGTTTAGGTCTTATTTATTATGTTAGGGTATTTCACTTTTTCTTGTATATATGCTTAAGAAAGTTGTTTAAGCAGTAAAAGTGTTGTTTATTTTATTTTTCAACATAAAAGATATTTCTTAACATGAAAGAGAGGTTTCCAAGTATTAACGGTATAATCAGTCATTGTTTTGGTATTTATTCTAGTGTGCCGTAAAACATTATCGTATTTAGGATGTGGTAATTAAAGTGGTTAGAAGGTGAAATCTGCTGGGCGAGGAGGTGGATAATTTTCAGATCAGTGCGTGTTAAGAAGCTTCGTCTTTTGAGGTGTGATAGGTGGAGTCTGTTAGCCAATTACATAAACTAGAGCGAAATCTACGTGGACAGGTTTTTAGTCTAATCTCTCTTAATATATTGTGATAGGAAATTTACCTTAATAAGGATCACGACCGGTTGCAGAAAAAAGAAATCATTGCGAAAAAACAAGCGTGCTTGTTTTAAAATTTTTAATGCTTTTGATCATAAGGCACGTGAAAATCTCCTGTAGTATCACGCAGACCTTGTTATATTCTCGAGCCAAGAATTGTCCATATATCCCCTTCAATCTGATTTTTACGAATTGATGCAAGAGATGGGTACGAACACCTGTAAGAATAAGCAGACGCAAAGTCAGTTGTATCATTATTGTTGCTTTGCAGAGTGTTTAACAAAAATCTTAAACATTTCTCCAATTCATTGCCGGTTTATTAATGATTTATGGCGTTGTTTTTCTAAAAGAGCTTTTGCTGTTGCAGCTTTTACCTACCAGATGAGAGTTAAGAGTATTACGTATCTCTCTGTTTGCGTAATTTCTGAAATCGGTATACAGCCTCCTAATTTGGGAGGAATATGAAGCTGTAAAGGTGCAAACCAGTTTCCGTTTTTGCTGTCATTTTTTAGTTCAGTTTTATGCTTTTCAAAAGCGTCTAGAGTAATGTCTTTTAAATAATAGAGATTACGCATTGCTTCACGCTTTTGTTTCTCTCGTTCTTTAATAAGATCACAACCCTTATGCAAAACAGAATGCTCCCAATAAAATACACTTGGCTTGTCAATTTACGCGCTTGTTTTTAAGAAACCTTTTTTTAAGGTGCCCAAGTTCATTTGGCAACAGAGCTCGTGGATGGTATAATGGTAAAGCCCCGATGAATAATATAAAATTTATAGAGCATCTCCATCTTTACATTTTATAAAGGAGCAAGTTGGGCGCCATTAGACACTTTTCCAACTCCCAATGTTACGACAGTTTTTGGCATTTTGGACGGTTTATAAGAGGCATTTTTAGTGCTTTTTTACAGTTTCATTCTACACGGCTTTATTCGCTTGTAATATGCAAGAGACATGGTTTTGGTTAATAAACAGCTTTGAAATGAGAGAATCCTACGGTACTAAGATTTTTTACCTAACATGCAAAATAATGAACACCCTTTATAAATTAATGTGATACATCTTAAGAAGTGGGATTTTAGATCTGTGCTTTTAGGAATTTTCGCTTTTTGAGATGCAGAGAAGAGAGCAGGAATATTCAGAGTAGAGCTTACCTGTGTTAGTCTATGGATATCGTCTGATGGGGACATAAGCCACGTGATATGGTTAGTAAAGCTTGCTTAAGAGAAATTTGGTTGTTTACGAACAGCCGGAGGTTAAGAATCTTTCTTCGTCCGAAGAAGACGTCGATATGCCACTATACTTTTTATTACCAGATAGAATGTGGTTTATGGGTGCTAAATCGAAATGATAGTTTATTTCATATGAGGTTTTCCGTATCTGGAGATTGTTTAGTTAAAAAACATATTTATTAATCACTTGAAAATAGCACTTAGAATTTTTCAACGATAAGTTTTGGTCTTGATGCCGATAATTATTTGTGATGATCGAAAGTACTCATTTTACGAAACTTTCATTGAAAGGCGAATGAAAATTTATTCTTTTCTTTTGTTAACATATTTATTTTGTAGCTATTTTTTTGCATCAAACATACTTTTTCAAAAGATAAATGGAAAGAATGATCAAAGGTAAGAGAATAGAGAGAGCCTTATATATAATTTGATTTTCTCTTAAAAGTTGTTTTCTATTAGCTTTTTTCTTCTTTTATTCATGAAGAGTGTAGAAAATGCATTGGAGAAGCAAAGAGAATAGGAAAAGTTAAATAAATAGCCGTAACAATTAGTTACGGCTATTTATTGTTTTTATCCATATTACCGAGAGGGGAAGCTCCCCTTAAGCGATTTTTGATTTAGCAAAAATCGGGTCGTAAAAGATTTCAGAGAGTTTTCTATCTTTAAAGAACAACACTACGTCAACTGTTGTATAGAGAACGATTTTTATCATTTCTAACTCGAGTTGCCGGCCAACTTCTGACCTTTTAATCAAGGTGGCACATCGTTCAAATGTCTGCAAAGCGCTGTTGGCATGAGTTGTTGTAATCGATCCAGGATGACCAGTGTTAAGTGAATTGAGATATTCCCATGCTTCATTACCTCGCAATTCAGCGAGAAAAATTCTGTCGGGCGACTGACGCATACACGCATCTAGGCATTCTTCAGCTGAAACACGGCCTACATTGTTACCATAAATCATATGTACATGATTGGGATGATTGGGTAGGAAAAGCTCATGAACATCTTCAATTGTGATAATACGCTCCTCTACAGGGACCTTTTCAATTAAAGAGCGAGCAAATGTTGTTTTACCAGATCCTGTCTTGCCTGCAATAATAATGTTGCGTTTGTGAAAGACGCATTCTTGTAAAAATTCAAGAATTTTTCCATCACGTTTATGTTGCAAAAGTTGAACTTCAAATGGCTCCAATCGTGTGAAGTCCTGCTTCGACAACAAGTTATTTGCTTCTTTTTCCGAAGGTTTGTTAAAACTTACGTCGGAGAAATCATCAAACGCACCCTCTTCTTTGAGTTCTTCTAATGTCTTAACTATAAGAGAATGTTTACGAATTACAAAGGAAAGAGCACCATCGGTGACAGCTGGTGTTTGTATAATTGTACCACGTTGTCCACCAGGCAATAGCACATAATTAATACTTTTGGGAGCCATACCGTTATAGACGATAATAGCTGTAATAAGCGTTTGCAAAAAAGTGGTTGTTAACTCTGGTACACTATGTACTTGCCAACCCTTCAAGCTTTTCGTCCATACTTCACAGGGACGGCAAATCGATAATTCAGTGATCTTGGGATCTTCTAAGAAACAATCAAGCGGTTGTAGAAGCTGAAAAACTGCTTGATCTTTCTGTATAGGGTTAACGTGTGACAAGACTGTAGACATCGCTGAAATCCAGATCACGAGCAACAAAAATATTTACTCGCTCGCCTTGGTTTTTGTAAAGTGTTGGTGTGATATTGATGGAATTTTGAAGAACATCGATTGCTATAGATTCAGCATTCTGAGCACCTTTATTTTGTGAGTTCTCTTTATTTTCGTTGCTGATTTTACTAACTTTTCCTCTTACCCATTCTCCTAAATCACCGATTATGCTTACCATAATTGCACTACCAAATCTCTCCCAAAAGTGTCTGTCAACCCAGCCACCAATACCCGCTTCACCCAGAGGACCTGTGCCGGGTGAGTCAAGATTGACAACAACACCAGAAGGCGTTTCGATGCGTAACCATTGCACAAACACACGCGTTTGTCCTTGTTGTATACCACTTTGGTAAAAACCAACGACTTTAGAACCACGGTCAAGCAAAACAACACGACCACTTGTGGAATAAACATCGCGTGTTAAATGACATGTCGTCATTCCGGGTTGTGATGTAATGATCTTTGTTTCTAACGTGCAATCTATTTGCGTTCCTTGCGTAATCAAAAAGTCACGGTTACGAAGTTGCACCGCATGTGATTGACCTAAACGCACGGGTTGAAGGTTATCAAATAATACGCCACTACCTCTATCATTATTCGATGCTTTATTATTTGTATCTGTAGATCCTTCGCTACCACCGCTGTTAAGGCTAGAACTGAGCATACGTTTGCGTGCTAATTCTTCAGAATCTTGGAGCATATGTGGAGGAATGGCTGTTTGAAGAAGCTTACTCAAGGCCGGTGGAATATCTAAGCTTGAATCTTCTATTTGTGTTGATTTTTCTGCTTCTTCTACAATCTTTGGCTCTTCTATAATCCGAGGGACATAGTTTGGTATAATTTGCTGTACTATTTGTTGTGGTTTTTCTTCCTCAACTTCCACGGTATTACGCATTTTAAAAGCTTTCCAAGTCAAGGCAATCGGTATTGCTACTATGACAATAAGTCCTACCATTAACAATGCACGGGTACCTGGAATTGTCGGACGACGTACAGAACCTAGCTCCGACCCTCCATAGGTACCTTCAATATGTTTTTGCTCGACGTTGTCCAGTTTTGTACCTTTTCCCTCTCCTTCCTTATTGTCAAACATCATTTTCCTCCTTTATTGATACGATAAACCACCGAAGATACTGTCCCTGTTGTGTTTGGTACGCCATTGGGGTCATAGGCTTCATTAAAAACAGCTAGAGCGCGTTTACCAAGCCGTATGAGCCATTTAGGATTGACCTTATGAACGGCGATAATATCATTAGAACTGCCGATAACGGTGCGTGGTATTAAGCTTTCATTTCCTTCAGCATCTACAACATAAATCGATGGCATATCCATGTTAGCGGGAAATTTGAAGTAAGTAATACGCCCATTGTCCCAAGCATTTATCGGAGCAATATCTTGGTGACCGCTCATGGTATAACTGAGATTATAGCCTTTTACGCTTTGGTGAAAACCACGTTCAATCGCAAGGCGTCGGTTGTTTTCTTCTGACTTTTCATCGTTTGAATCGGGATAATGGAAAGCCAATTCATATGTTGATCCTGCACGGTCATTTCGAAATTGTAGTCGGAATTTGTAACTCCGTTTGTCAGTTACAACGATGAGATTGGTATTGGCAAGTTCTGCTTTTGGTTTAATAAAAATATGCCGCCCTTTATGAGCAAAGGCATAGGCTTCTGAATCGCCAAAGGCATGAGTGATATACTGTTCACCTTCTTCAAGAATAATATGTGTTGCCACACCAAGAACTGTTTCAATTTGAACCACATCAGCTTCGTTATATGTTATATAGCGAATGCGGTGATCATATTGTGAATTTGATGGACTTTTGAGCGCCTGCACAGGTACCGTATAAAGAGAAGAAAACGAAGACAATAGAACAACGAACGCAAGTTTTTTCATAACAATCAATTCCTTAATCATTCAACAGTATTTCTGGGTCAGAACGGTAACTTGTTACTTGAAAACCAAGGGGGTTAAGCAATCGATCAGATGATTTCATGGGTGCACCGACATAGGTGTAACCAATTGTGGCAATCTGGTGCTGTTTTGGTCCAATAGCAGCACCGTTGCTGTCAAGTTGCTGAGTCGTAAAACGTACAGTTGCTTGACCGAGTCCATTAGGCTGGATTGATCGTACTTTAACTGTGATACGTGCTTTGTTGGAAAGCACTTTGTCCCGTGCATTTTCTCCATCATAGATTTTATAATATTCTTGTTGAACAGATGCCGAACTTAAAAGTGCTGTTGTGTCATAGTTCAGTTGAATGGTATCGTAGTCGTAAGTTTCGCGGTTAAGCACATATTGGTTTAGCCAATATCTATCTACAACTTCACCATAGCTGGTTTCGTGTTCACGCATGATTGAGATAACATCAACTGCACCCGTCGTATTATCAACACGCAATACTAAGGGAGTTGGAGCTGGTTGAGAAAATCCAACGACTCCACATATCATACCGAATAAGCCAAAAAGACCAACAGTACTCGCTACACGCCACGCCGTTCTGCGCGACCTTATAAATTCATTGATAAGATCACGTTCTAAGCCACGGCTTTCTTCATAATAATTGCTAAGTTGTTCGGCTTTTACTGGTTTTGCTTGTTTTGTTTTCATCTGTCTTCTCGCTTGATTTCGGGAGGGATTGTTTTATTAATAGGCACACGGTTCCTATCATTGGGCTGTTTTAGCTTTGGTGCTAATGCACAAGCTGA
>NZ_JBHILZ010000118.1:0-541 GCF_042193725.1 Bartonella sp. OT172YNZD
CAAAACATATAAACTAACTCGCCCCATGCATTTTACAAAAAATGAAAATGTAATGATGATGTAAAAATGATGCAAACATGACGTCATAAAGATGCAAAAATGCGAAAAAAATTTACGGGTTCTTACAAAAGTAGTGATGGAATGGGTGACACTCTGGCAAGTCCTCATGTTGTACCCCTTTTTTTTTGCCTCCAAGGTTTTATTTATTTATTTATCCGGGAAAAAGTACTTGGTCGAGAGTAGTACTAGGGAGGGTGACCCCCAGGGAAGTCCTCGTGTTGCACCCCTTTTATTTATTTATTTATTTATTTATCGAAAAAAACGTACTTGGGTGAGAGTAATACTAGGATGGGTGACCCCCCGGGAAGTCCTCGTGTTGCATTCCTTTTTTCGCCCCACAGGGTTTTATTTATTTATTTACTTTTTTACGAGAGTGCCGATGTGTATGGGCCCGTTTCGATGGGCTGGGCGGGTCGAGTGGTGGATTTTTTTTTTGTTCTCCCGAAGCGGGGCGAGGTCCGGTGGGATGACATAAATGATT
>NZ_JBHILZ010000119.1:0-529 GCF_042193725.1 Bartonella sp. OT172YNZD
CTAGCAGAAATTGCGCGGTTGCAGCAGGAACAGCGGGAGATTGCAGCGCAATTGAAAGCCATGCGCGCAACGCCGGTGCAAATTAAACGGGGGCAGCCATGAAGGAATGGTTTACTATTGCCGAATTGGCTGAGGCAGCTTTGCCAGGGTTGCCTAAGAGTAAGGGCGGATTGCGTAAGATTTTGGCGACCACATGGCGTCATCAAAGTGGTTTGACACGTAAAGTTAAAGGGGTTTCTCGACCTATTGTAGAAATTCACATTTCCTTATTGCCGGAGGGGGCGCGGGCGGCATTGTTGGTGCGGTTTGGGGTGGGTGTTGATGTGAAACAAACGCAAGGGGAACAAAAGACAAGTATTTGGGTGCGTTATGAAGGGCTTTCCAAGGCGCATAAAAGGCGCTGTGAAGAGCGTTTGAAGGCACTTTGCTTTATGAATGATTTGCTTGTTTCTGGTATGGGTGTGCATGATGCGGCAAGTTTGAGTGCGGTGCAATTTGGTGTGAGCCGGATGTCGCTTTTTAATTGGCG
>NZ_JBHILZ010000120.1:0-523 GCF_042193725.1 Bartonella sp. OT172YNZD
CGTCTTTTAACCGCAACCATTACGGACCATGCCGGCAATGAAGCCGATACATTTGAAGCAGAGTTTGATGATAGTGGCAATGATTTAGAGGTTCCCTCAAGCAACAGTGCGCTACAGGTGATCTTTGGCTATGAGAACAGCATCAGTGCTTTTATGGGGCGGTTTGTTGTGGAGTCGGTGGTCAGTTGTGGTGGCAGTGATGGAGAGATCTTGCGCCTTTGTGGCAAAAGTGCCTCGATGCGTAAAGAGCTTAAAGAACAGGTGAGTGAGCATTTTGATCACAAAACTGTTGGTGAGATTGTTGAGACACTGGCCAAACGCCATGGCTATCAAGCAAAGGTCAGTCCCCAGTTCATTCAACAAACTTTGCCTTATGTGATTCGTACAGATCAATCGGCTGTTGATTTTTTAACTCGCCTTGCTGACCGCATGCAGGCACGTTTTTTGATTAAGGACAATAAGTTTTTGTTTTTAAGCGGGGATAACTTACCAGCATTAGCAATCCATAAGCACGACTGTTCCA
>NZ_JBHILZ010000121.1:0-522 GCF_042193725.1 Bartonella sp. OT172YNZD
AGAAATCATCCCAGTGTCTACTAACATGTCTATCCCTCCTGGAACTTCTGCCAGAAGCAGATGTCTGAGGTTTCGGTTCTGGGTTCATCTTCCTGAAACAAAAGGATTAATCCCAAAACCACCACTAAGTGCCCCAATGCACAATAGCATGAATGATGCCAAATAAATGCACAAACATCGACATATTAGTCGTATATCAAACAAACACACTTCACATATTGCCCTAAGGCAAGCTTAGCCGAACAAGGATGAATATATTCCATCCAACTTGTCCCAACATGCCCAACAAGCCCAATGCCCCTAGGTATTCCAACCTAGAGCTCTGATACGATGGTGTCACGCCCCGAATTTCCAATACCAAAGAAAACCCGGGTTGTGAGAGGAAAAGGTTAGGGGTGGGTAAGGTTTATCAATGGTTTAAGGTTAAAATGATCCACTTCTAGGTTAATCATGAATTAAAATTCCAAGTGGTACGATAAACGACGCTTTGAAGATGCTAAAATCAAAATTTTAACTTTTACC
>NZ_JBHILZ010000122.1:0-520 GCF_042193725.1 Bartonella sp. OT172YNZD
CATGATAAAAGTATTATAAACATACTAATTAATTACACTAAGTTTAAGTGGGCATGATAACAATATAAAAATTAATTCTACTTAGCTTAATACTTAAACATGGTAATTGATAATTTGACATGATATGATACATAAACATGAAATAAAACATGGTATAAACAGCATACTTTATAAACAAAAATTTTCGAAAATAGCTTGAGGTTTAGAAACTGCCGTACCTCCGTCCGGCGTTACGACGGCTAGGCTTAATTGATATGAATTGAACCCGAAAGCACCCGAAACTTTTATTTACTCCTCCATTACCCCGTAAACACTTCCTAACCACTTTAAACTAAGCAAACTATGCCAACTAAACTTAAAACTAATGTAGTAAGTAAATAAGTATTTAGAATGCTATAAGACTAAGAAAGCTTAAGAAAACTTAGTGAGAAGTTTGTAAATGAGTTGTGATGAATTCATTAGCAAAGGGGAGTATTTATAGGATGGAAATGAGACATTAAGGTTGAAACCATCCATGGTT
>NZ_JBHILZ010000123.1:0-519 GCF_042193725.1 Bartonella sp. OT172YNZD
AATAAAAGTTTAATATAATTGGCAATTTAATTTGATGGAATCATCCAGTGACTTTTTGGTTGAGTTTTTTTTCTAATGGGTCTTCCTTGTAAATAATAAGAACTGTAGGGATGATTTTGTAAATTGGGGTAAAAGAAAGAGATATACATACAAATCCTAGGGTTTAATTGAGGCAAGGTATGGGGATAACTATTTTTGAATTCTAGGGTTTAAGATTCAAGTGGAATCAGTATGAATTTGTGAAATTCGTTTTACCCATGTTAGGGTTTAATGTTGGGGATTAAATATCTTATATACCTACTCGATAGAGTCATACTACAACTATGATTGTTCCTTATCTGCTGTTACTGTGTTCTTGTTGTTGTGATTTGCTGTTGGTTTTTATGTTGCTGTTCGTTCTGCTATTCGTTCTATTTCTGTCTGTCTGTTGTTGTTCTGTTGCTATTTGTTATGTTTTTGTTTGTTCGTTGTGGTTTTGTTGCTGTTTGTTATGCTGGTTCTATTTTTATTACTTTGATA
>NZ_JBHILZ010000124.1:0-515 GCF_042193725.1 Bartonella sp. OT172YNZD
AATAGTGGGGATGTGGAGGAATTTTTATTCTCTGATCAAAGGGCGGATGGGTCAACAAAATATATCTCTGCTTATCGAGTGCGTTTTGCTTCAGGGTTTCGGGTTGAGGCGCTTTCTAGCCGCCCTGAAAATATCCGTGGGTTACAAGGCATTGTAGTGATTGATGAGGCGGCGTTTCATCAAGATGTGCGCGCTGTTTTGGATGCTGTCAATGCTTTGCTCATTTGGGGAGGAAAAATCCGTGTGATCTCCACCCATAATGGTGTACTCAATCCTTTCAATGAACTGATCCGTGAAGCACGAGCAGGCAAAGTGCCTTTTTCGGTGCATTGTTATCCCTTTGGTGTCGCTGTTAAAAATGGCTTGTTTAAACGGGTTTGTGCCATGAAGGGGGAGGTGTGGAGTTTAGCATCTGAGCAACAATGGGAAGAGCAAATTCGTGCCTCTTATGGGGTGCGTTTGGCTGCTATGCGCCAAGAATTAGATGCCATACCAGCCGATCAAGAAGGAGCGGC
>NZ_JBHILZ010000125.1:0-515 GCF_042193725.1 Bartonella sp. OT172YNZD
ATCTTGAGCATAGCCTCACACACTTAAGATTAAACCTAGTGTTTAATTCTTAAGTTGGCTTTCCCTTTGAGTGTTTTTACACTTTTTAGGTAGAGAGTGTTTTAGCCACCACCGGAATTATTTCCAAAACAGTGTTCACTCACACGGAGTCAAAGGAGTGGAATTTAGTGTCACCCACACGGTTTCAAGGGGTGCGGTTTTTCGGGTAGAGGTCGTGGGTTCTAGCGGGGTAGTGAGTTTGAGTTATAAGGTGACGGAGTATCTTGTAATCAAATGGGGTGCTACCTACTCTACGTAATTGAATAACCGTTTTAGGTTTTTAGGTAGCCGTCTAGGACGGTGAAATTTTTCCTAAACCTCGTCTCTTTATTTTCCGCATTTACTTATTCATTCTCGCACTTAATGTTTATATTATGTTGAATGCTTAAGTAGATTTATTTTGGAGATAGTCGTTTTAATTTTGTATTTATTTGTTAAATCAAATTAGACCGGGACTTCAACCAAGTGGTTGGCAT
>NZ_JBHILZ010000126.1:0-501 GCF_042193725.1 Bartonella sp. OT172YNZD
TCCTATACTATGGAACAAGGCGTACCATGTCGGCGAACGATCTCCTTCAGATAGATTCAAGCTAACGTTTTCAGATCATTATCTTTCCGTACCGGTAAGAAATGTGCTGATTTGGTTAATCGATCTACGATAACCCATATCGAGTCTTTCTTTCCCCTGGTTTGAGGCAACCCACTAACGAAGTCCATGGAAATGTCCTCCCATTTCCATTCCGGAATAGCCAAAGGCTGCAATTCGCCACCAGGTTTCTTCCGGTCCCCTTTTACCTGTTGACAGGTAAAACAATGTGCTACAAAAAGCGCAATACTACGCTTCAAACTAGGCCACCAAAAAGTGCGTTTCAAGTCCTTATACATCTTATTCCCTCCTGGATGTACCGCCAGAGGAGAATTATGTAATTCTTTCATTACCACTTCTCTCATATCTGTCGGAACATACAATCTGCCACGGTATCTCAACTCCTTTTGTTTCCCGATTGACCAAACATTTGACTGGCCTCGA
>NZ_JBHILZ010000013.1:0-15648 GCF_042193725.1 Bartonella sp. OT172YNZD
TCATTTTTTACTTTTTTGCAAAAATAAAATATCCCAAACAAATAGTTGTATTTCAATATATTAAAATAAATTAAAAAATAAAACATGAAAACAGAAAGAGTTAAAGGAAGCATAGCGCTTTTAAAGTAAAATATAGCCCCCCATTGCAATACATAAAAATAGGAAGTGCCTAGGAATGGGTTAATCACAATAACGCTTGTTTTATGTTACTTTAATAAGGAAATTTTTCAGGTGCGATTTATAAAGACATTGCTGTATAAAGAGGAATTCGCATGATCTGTAATTTGTAAAAAGAATCAAATTCTTGTAGAAACACGCTAAGCTATGCTAGCTTTCTTTATTTAATATTGAAAAGTACTCTTAAAATCTATGTGGGATAACGAACAACAAAAAAACGATCCCGGACAAGACCCTGCTCTTGTCGTTAAACGCTTGCGTCCTGCGCGCCGACAAGTCTCGGCCCGTTGGCTTACGGGAACCGTTCTGACAGGAATCACTTCCTGCATTCTTATGGGTATTGCACTTTTTACGGCTCTTGATGAACAACAGCGATTGGTAACCCCTCCACAATGGTTTACAAAAGAAAATCTCTCACACGCACAAAAACCTGAGGCCAATGGATATAAAGGTGATCGTATTTCTCCCACCCATGCACGGCAAAGCTTTGACAGCAAACGTCAATTTGAACTATCGATTCTGCAAAAAAAAGGCGATGAAAAAGTCATTAAAACACAACATTTTGAATGGATTCGTATGGCTTTAGCCGAAAATCGTCCCCAGAAATATAGCTATCCAAAATTTGATTCTTTAAGCATTCTTGCCAGTGATTCGAAAAATCAAAGCGCCGAACCACAAGATTCTGGACATATTTATGGAGCAAAGGTTGAAACAAAAATCACCTTACGCAGCTATGATTTTAAGGTAAATCAATTCGATTTTGACGACAACGATACGCTGACAGATGAAGAGGCACAACAAGAAGTGCAAAAAGCTGGATTTACTTTAGAAAAAAGTACCGAACTTCTTTCAGTTCTCACATTGATTGATCCTTTAAAATTAGAAGGTGTATCCTCTGATTCCCAAGACACAGAATCCCCTGAAGTTCGCATTGTTCAAGAAAATGTAACCGTTTCTCCTCAAAGTCACCGTATTGATCTGACAAAAAATTATGTTGAAGATATCATTCCTATTCGTAAAAAACAAAAGATAGCCGATGCTTTCAAAAAAACCAATTATACAAAAAAGCAAATTGAACAGGTTGTAACAACGCTAGAAAAAATTAGCCTTTCCGATACCCTTAAAGAGGGGAGTCTTTTACGCATCGGTATCGTGACACAAGCTGGTGAAGAAGACCATCTCGTACGCGCAAGTATCTATCAAGGGATGTATCATGTTCTCACCATTGCGCTGAATGATAAAGGCCAATTCATTGAAAGCACAGAGCCTAAAATGTCTAAAGCTCTTAAAACGGCTTTTCAAAATGGTATTCCGCATGCTTATATCAATAGCACGCAATTACCAACAGCTTATGATGCACTCTATAGTGCGTTGCTAAGCCATAATATATCACAATCTCTCTCTCATCGTCTTATTCGTCTGCTTGCCACCAATATTGACATGAAAAGTCCGATAACCCCCAATGATCAAATCGAAATATTTTATACCGTACCACAAAGCGATAAAGAAAACCAAAACAGCAAAAAGAACTTGAAAGCAAAGGAAGCATCCAAAAACACTGATCCAGAAATTCGTTATATTAGCGCAACTTTTGGAAATACAACTTATAAATATTACCGTTATCAATTAAAAGATGGAAGCGTTGATTATTATGATTCTGAAGGGAAGAGTTCAAAGCCTTTCTTGCTGCGAAAACCTACCCCAAATGGGATTTTTGGCTCCCCCTTTGGTCCACGCAAACATCCTATTTTAGGCTATGTTCGCATGCATACGGGGGTTGATTGGGTTGCTCCTAAAGGATCACCTATTATTGCTGTAGGAGATGGTATTGTTACAAGAGTAGGCGTAACAGGCGGCTATGGAAATCACACGGAAATTCAACATGCCAATGGATATGTCAGCAGTTATTCACACCAAAGCCGTTATGCACCAGACATCAAACCAGGCGTGAAAGTACGACAAGGACAAATCATTGGGTATGTTGGAACAACAGGAATGGCAACCGGTCCCCATTGTCATTTTGAAATCATTGTCAATGGCGTCAAAGTTAATCCCATGCGCATCCGTATACCGGATAGCAAAGCCTTAACCAATCAAGACCTACAAACATTCCTACAAGAAAAAAACAATATTGATTCCTTGATAAACACCCCAATAGCACCCTCCGAAGAAACTTAAAGCATGAATGCATCTGCATTTTTACGACTCAAAACATCTAAAAAATATGTTTTAGCGCTTATTTTTTCAAAGAGATTTAAATATCTGTAAAGAATACGCCGAAATGTGCCCCCACCCAAGGTTGCATAACAATGATTAAAAATAAAACGCCCTCCCTTTTCAGGTTTACGCACAATAGAAAAGTGCAAAATATGAAACCTAAAAAGGCTAACTCTTCTTGTTTATTTGATCAAAACGATAAAATCCCATTATTTTCCATGCAATAAAATCTTAATCAAAAGTGAGTTTTCCTAAAGAACGAAGATTCTAAAACCCATATCATTCTATAAATAACCCGATTTCTTGTTGAATAAATTGCACCTGTTGAATGCTTATGCTGTTCATAGCTCTAAAGGACAGTGCTTCATGAACTTTATGAGCAAATTATCCTTAAGAATATTCGTTACACACTTTTACAAAAACACCACATATTTAAAATTTTACATGCCTTACAAAAATAACAAAACTTGAAAAAACAATCTCTTCGCAAAGAAATAGAGCTTACTAATATAAGTATTATTGGCTTAAAGGAGCTCTTATTCAAAATAAATTTAAATTTTAAATTAAGCAATTTAAAGCTATAAAACATACAAAAAAAGGAGAATTTTAAAAGCCGATAATCGGAGTCAACAAAACGAAAAACAAAGAGACCAAAAGATGAAGAAGCAAAGTTGCTTCCCTTGAAGACAATTGACAATCTGATATAAATGGTGCTGTGTTCGCGTTATCTAAGTCATATTTTATTCTCATTTTTATTAAAACGAACAAGCAGAGAGCAAAGAGTTTATCCCTTGTAAAAATCAGTCAGAGCTTTTTTTTGAACTATTCATGCTGAGTTTTGGCAAAGGAATGACAATCTTTGTGCCTCCTAAAGCAGAAGTTTCAAACAGAGGTTTTTCACCAAATTGCATACATAGCTGTTCGACGACCACACGACCAAGTCCTGTTTTTTGTTCTAAAGTTTGACTTTTCATTCCCACGCCATCATCTTCTACAATGAGCATCAATTGTCCATCTTTCTGGGGGCCAAAGGAGATATAAATATGTCCCGTACGTTGATCAGGAAAGGCATGTTTTAAAGAATTTGTCAGCAGTTCACCAAGGATAATTCCAAGTGTTGTCGCATCTCTTGAAGAGAGGCGACAATCTTTAAAGTTTGTGTGAATGGTGATGTTTTCACGCAATTCAAAAGGGACTGCCAATTCGACATCATGCACAACAGAACTGAGAAACTCTGCCAAAAAAGTCGTTTCCATATCATCACTTAAGCGCAAACGACGATGTGCTGTAGAAATTGTCTGAATACGATCACGTGCAGCCCCTAGAACAGAACGTACCTCTTCATTTTTACTCCGGTTTAACTGGAGCCCTAGCAAAGAAGACACCGTCCCAAGAGAATTGCCAATGCGATGGCTTGCATCCTGCAACAATATTTCAACCCGTTGGCGTTCTTTTTCAGCGTGATTGCGCGCCCTTTCTAATTCTTGTGTTCGTTCTTTCACGCGGGCTTCCAGAGCAATATTTTCGCTATGAAGCAGCAATTGATACAATTTTAAAGAGCGTACATCACGATGAAAACGATTAATAACAAAATAGGCAGAAATAAAAGTACTTACAACGGAAACAATAGCCGCCAATGTCAAAGCAGCCCGCATCAATGCGATACCCTCACGCTGTTTTTGTCGTACCACATCATCCCCATTAATAAAGCTTGTCATTAATTGAGCTAAACGTGCCACAGGAATCTTTGATACTTCAAAAGAGGCAGCATGAGAAGGTTGTTCAGGAATCGCATCAAGAGCATGCATATGGGCATTCATAAGTGCTTTTCGTGCCTCAACCTCTTTTTTAAAAGCCGTAAACCATTCATACCATTGCGGATGCGCATAAACAATAAGTGCGATATAATCGAGAATATCCCCCAACTCGCGCTCTGCATTTTCAAAACGTATTTTATCTTCCGCCTTGCGCGTTTTTGCATAACTGCGATCAGCAACAGCCATATCAATCAAGCTAATAAGAACCAAATCAGCCTGTTCGCGTAATTCTGAACTTGTATTCAACTGTGCGACTTCTCTATCAACGGCATTTGAAAGCAACATAATAAAAACCGATGCCAAAAGAGCCATAACAAGAGAAACAACAATCGCTACCCACCGCCAGCGTGATATCGTTGCATCAGAAGAAGGCATTTGAGGCATCAAATTTGTTTTTGTTGTCATAGAATGTCCATTGGCGAACTTGAAAGTCGTCATTTTTCAGCACAAAGGAAGGCAACCTTAGGGAACATAAAGCCCAAAGCCCGTGAGAAAGTTTTATCCAGGCTTTTCTTGTGTTCCTAAGAATACACGCCAAACACTCTATAATTTCCTCAGATACTGACTTTACTGTAATAGCTATAACGGGAATAAAAAAAACAAGGCTATCCATCATAATTATTATGCTTTTTTAGCCGTTAAATGAACACAATGTACTTCCAGCTGAATAAGAATCAGGACCATAATCAGACTCCCCATCCACCTTGAGAAGTTCTTGTAATCGATTACGCGCCCTGCTCACACGGCTTTTAATGGTTCCAACAGCACAACCACAAATAGCTGCAGCATCTTCATAAGAAAACCCCGATGCGCCAATGAGAATAATGGCTTCTCTTTGATCGGCAGAAAGCAAATTTAAGGCTTTTTTGAAATCTTGCAAATCAAGCGATCCATATTGAGCAGGGTGAACAGCGACATTTTGAGTAAACACGCCGTCGGTATCTTGAACTTCTCTTCCCTTTTTACGCATTTGACTATAAAATTCATTGCGCAAAATGGTAAAAAGCCAAGCTTTAAGATTAGTTCCCATCTCAAAACTATCTTGCTTAGCCCATGCCTTCATAACAGTATCTTGGACCAAATCTTCAGCTTTATCGTGCTTGCCACTTAAAGAAACAGCAAAAGCTCGTAAAGCCGGCAACACCAAAAGGAGTTCTTGTTTAAAGTTTTTCGCGCACTTTGACATAAAGGATTCAAACCTTTTCCACATTGTTTAAGCCAAATTGCTCTGCGCGCTCCAACCTCTCTAAAAGCTCAAGCAAACACCGTGGCAGTGCTTCTTCTTGAATTTCCATGTAAAATTGACGTAACTTCCGTGCTATTTCGCTATTGACCCCAAGAAGATCATCTCCAACTGTAAATTGTGTGGTGAGATTTTTTTCATCACGGTCGTTCATTTTTCATCCCCCTAATCCATATAATATCAGTAGCACCGCGAAGAATTTTTTCGCCTTATGGTTGTAAATATAGCTATCGGTAAAAAGTTCCATACAAATCAAGGAACTTTTTTATCTGTTGAGAATTTCAACCAACAAAATGCTTGAAAGGTCAAAGGAGTTATAAATTATGTCATTATCAACGCGCATTGCCCCGCATCTTCCCTATCTTCGGCGTTTTGCCCGCTCTGTCACCGGTAGCCAATCCTCTGGCGATGCTTATGTGTCAGCGATGTTGGAAGCACTCATTGCCGATATCTCCATTTTTCCCAAAGCATCCAGTGACAGAATTGGTACCTATTGGCTTTTTTGTCATCTTTTTGACCAAACCACACCGAACATCCCTGAACCCCTGCCCCAATTTGGTCTTGAACAAAAAACCAGTGCTAAATTATCCTATCTCACGCCCCGTGCACGCCAAGCATTTTTGCTCATTGCCGTTGAAGGATTTCATGAACAAGAAGCCAGCGAAATCATGAATCTAGATACAAAAGAATTTCGCAAGCTTCTCAACCAAGCATCCATTGATATTTCTCAACAAATTGCCACTGAAGTAATGATTATTGAAGATGAACCTCTTATTGCGCTTGATATTGAGCAAATGGTAGAAAGCCTAGGTCATCATGTTGTAGGAATAGCGCGCACGCGTGATGAAGCTGTCATCATGTATCATAAGAAAAAACCACGGTTGATTTTGGCTGATATTCAATTAGCCGATAACAGTTCAGGTATTGACGCGGTCAACGAGATTTTGAAAAATGACCGTATACCGGTAATTTTCATCACGGCTTTTCCCGAAAGGCTGCTGACCGGCGAGCGTCCAGAACCAACTTTTTTAGTGACCAAACCTTTTAACCCTGATATGGTGAAAGCGCTTATTTCCCAAGCTTTATTTTTTCAAGAGAATGCTTCTAAAGCGGCTTAGAACAGAGTAACATCTTAAAATTATGATCGTTACGCCTCTTTCAAAGCCTCCCATGGATAGATCTCATATGAGTGCGCTCATGCAAGCGATTCGTGGTGCTGATATTTGTGTTCTCTATCAAGCAACAAATCTGGTTTATTTATGGGCTGAAAACTTGCCGCACCATTTGCACAATAAATGGCGAGTTGGATGTCGTGACAGCGATTTTTTTTCGCTTGACCTTGCAGACAATATGGAAACCATCAAACTGCAAGTTTTAGCGAGTGGCAAAATGCAAACTGTTGAAGCACGTTTTGAAGATACAAACAAGCAAGAGATTTGGTACAAATTTTCTATTGATTGCCACCGTAATGATAACGGAGACATTATCGGTATTATCACCACCGGTGTTAATATTTCCGGCTTACGCCGCCGTGAACAAGTGCTTAAAATTCTTCTTCGCGAGGTCAGTCACCGTTCTAAAAATCTTCTAGCAATCATTCAAAGTATTGCCAGCCAAACCGCCCGCTATACTGAATCTCTTCAAGTTTTCTTACGTAAATTTCAAGGTCGTCTTCATTCTCTTTCTCATTCTCAAGATCTGATTACTGATTCTGATTGGCGTGGCGCTCAATTTCGCGAATTGGTCCAAACGCAGGCTTTAGGCTATTTTATGAAAGAAACAGAACGTTTTTCACTTGAAGGCGTAGATCCTTATCTTTTTCCCAATGCTGCTTTGCATATTGGTTTGGCTTTTCATGAACTGATTGTCAATTCTCTTTCTTTTGGAGCCCTTTCCCAAGAAAAAGGTAGCATCTGTGTACGTTGTGAAATCGAAACAAAACTGAATGGAAAAACGCAACTTATCATTACTTGGCATGAAAATTTTGAATCCGGCATCCCTCCCACAAACAATAAAAAAGCCTGTTTTGGTAGTGCCGTTCTCGAAAAAATCGTTCCCATTTCCGTGAATGGTTCAGCTTCCCTCAAATTGACAAAAGAAGGAATTGTCTATTGCCTCTCTGTTCCTGATACTTATTTTGATATTCTTTCTTAAAAGAGCATTTCAAACAATAAACAAGAGAAATCTCCCCTTTTCAGCAAAATTTCTCATCTATTTTTTAAGCACAAAGATATTTTCCAACCTCTTTAAACCAACCTCTATAGTTCCCCAAAACCTTAACGATGAGAACTTAGCCGCATAAAGTCCATTCCCGCTGTCAATCAGCTTCCCTCCCTCATATAACCGCATATTTTAAGACAGAAACCAAAACGATGAAAAGCAAACCGTTTCAGCTTTTATATGCCAAATAAAAGCGAGCCTATTACCTATCTCTTTTTGTGTAATTTTCGCAATGCACATAAAATTTCATTTTAGCAGAATATGAATTTTAAGGAGTAAAGCTAACATCCATCATCACTTTTACGGGCTTAAAGCATCCACGACAACGACAATTAATTGATAGAAATTACACATTTTATGCTTTTATTTATCGCATTCTTTAATGGAGATATCCTCTTCTGGTACAATAGAAAATCCTAAAACAGAATACACTTGTGTCTTTCATTCACGCACTTTTTTAATATTTCCCCCAGCGCATCCACGCTCATTTCAAAACAGTGTCTGGAAATAAGATATAATAACCCCCGTAAAGTGAACCATCAAGCACGCCCCTTTTTACTCTACATCTTTCTTTACCTTCATACCTCTTTTCACTTCATAAAAGTAGTAGCTGAGCATCATAATACCTGTCCTACATGTTATAACAGCCATTGACCTTAAGAGCGCTCATAGGAAGCATTTCAGTCTTTTTTCAAATGTTTCTTACCGACACAAAGCTCACACACACCCTTTATGACGTGCAAGCCAATGACTTTGATTAATTCACTATAGAACAAGCATCTCAAAGGAGGAACTAAAAAATTTTGAAATCGTTTAACAGTAAAGAAGCCCCTAGGCTGACAAATTGGAGTCCGCGCTGTCAACCTCTCATTTGGAAAATAACTGATGAATCCCCTTGTTTTTATCCTCTTATTAGTTTCATGTACAGATGATTTTAATAGTTGCTATTCGAACAATACAATGGTTAAAATCTATCCAACGGCTCAAGCATGTGAACAAGCCATGATACCATCTACAAAAAAGTTTGCATTTTATGGACAACAAATTTTTGCCCAATGTATAAACGTACATGCAAATTTACATCAACAAGAAGTAAAATTGATTTGGTCTGTAACAAACCGTGGAAATTTTCTGCTTAAAAGCCAAAATGTAAATAACAAGATATCTACAGTCCACAAAGAAGGTATTTTACCAACATCGCTTCCTCTTTTACATTCTTCTTCTACAAACCTCTTGCACAAAAAACTTTACTTGCACAAAAAACTTTAAAAGCATAAACCCATCAGATCTTAAAAAAATAATCAATGAAAGACATGATGGATAATAAGCGAATGCAACCTTCAAAAGACCACCACACAGAGCCAAACTCTCTGCCTCAAGATCTCCCTTTAGATCCTGCTGTAGAACGAGTAAGAAAAAAACTTATGGGTTTAATGATTATTTCCGTTTTAATAACGCTTTTCCTTATTCTAACCGTACTGTTTTTAATTGTTTATAAAGTGATAGCAACCGGATCAGCGCCAAAACAAACAGAGCTATCTTCCTCTCCCAACATAAAACCACACGTTATCCACCATACGCTCTCTCTACCGGAAAAAACACAGATTTTGTCGCAAAGCCTCTCAGAACACAATATTGTACTGAAAGTTTTAACCCCTGAGGGACAAACAAAATTTATGATTTACAATTATCACACCGGTGCACTAATCGCCGTTCTTTCTATTGAAACAACGAAAAAATATCGAAAATAATGCCTCATTAAGCAAACTAACTTCGCCATAAGCGCCTACACAGCATCCCTGAAGATTTAAACATTGTCCTCTACTTCAAGATGCAACCACTTGGACAACAGCAGATTTTTCTCTGTATCTCCTCACTTAAATCTCGGAAAAGAAGAAACCTTTCTGTCAACGCATTCCCATGCTTAAGAAAACTGACATCGCTTGGAAAAAGCTAATAAACGTGCAAGAAAGGCATCTTCTTGAGAGCAAAAATTCAACATATTAATTTATAGTGACAATTTATTTTACATGTCAAACGAGAACCTCAAATACTGTAAGATTCTCTCTTTTCAAATCTGTTCATGAGGAACTGAATCAAAATCATTTCCTCACATATCCCAGCAAGGAAATGGATGAATAAAAATACCTTTTATGAATGATCTGGTATCAAAAGAAAAACTTTTACAACATTGAAAATTAAAGCAATAACGCTCACCTTACATCTTTTATTAAGAAAAGATAACCGCTGAATTTCACATGATAGAATTCATGAGCACCATCGTGAAATGGACATAAATACATTGAACAATATTAAATATAAGTGTGAATAAATAAAACAACGACATTGCGTTCTTCATAAAAGAACAGCCTCTTAAAAGACACGGATGTGTTTTCTCTGTATCCCCTCACTTAAATCCCAGCAAAGAGGCAATCTCTTCTGTCGACACCCCTCTTTAAGTTCCTGATACTACCCATGAAAATCCAAAGAAAGCGCAAGAAGCTTCTTGAGTACAGATAATTGACCATCATGATACCAACAACATCACAACAAGCGCTTACACAACATCCCTGAAGATTTAAACATTGTCCTCTGCTTCAAGATTGGCCACTCGGCGGCGGCGCGTTTTTCTCTGTATCCCCTCACCTACTCCAGGCAACGAAGAAACCTCTTTTGTTGCTGTTGATGCATCTCCATTAATCGAGCTTTCTGCTGTTGTAAGTGAAAGCTCAAGAGATGATTCATCTTGAGTCCGTACAGTGCGTCGACGGGGAGAACGACGTGTTTTTTTAACGGGTTCAACATTTTTCTCAGAACGACAGTGCTCTTGATCCGTCTTTTCATCCGATAGAGCCTCTAAAGCATTTTCACGCGCATCCCCATTTTGCGTTTTAGCATATTGGCCATTACCATTTTTTTGCGACGGCATCTGTAATAGATCTGTATCACCCTCGACAACATCCTTTTTTTCATCGTCAAGATTTATTTCACTACATGCTTGCTCGTTGTTTTCATCACGATTTTCATCACGTCGAACCGATTGAGACATTTGCCCAGCTGCTGCTAAAATAATACGCAAATAATGCTCGGCATGTTGTAAATAATTTTCCGACATAACACGATCACCCGCACCTTGTGCATCACGCGCAAGGCTTATGTATTTATCGGCAATTTGCTGAGCATTCCCGCGAATTTTAACATCTGGACCGCTGCTTTCATAATTACGAGACAACGGATTAGGACCGCGACGATTATTATTGTTATTACCATTATTGTTATTATTGCGACCGCGTACCCGTCTATTTTGTTGTGGCCTCATCTTTATCCCTTTTTGGAGTATTTTTCTTATGTGTGTCCTAATTGACTTTTTCTCATTGCATTACCTTTTGATAATGCTGATCATTTTTAACATACGGTTATCAAGCTATCCGCGTTTATTTCACTCAAACGAACCCTACTGATATTGATAAAAGCATATATTTTCTTGAAAATCACAAAACAGCAGGGAAATCGTAAATCAAAAATTCCCTCTTTCTCTGTCAAACAGCAGAAACCTAATGATGTTCACGTAAAATGCCAAGTGTTTTTTTTAAAATAAACCATATTTCACTAAAAAAATAATTATCTTGTGGAAAACAAAAAGGGAAACACACATACAATAGTCCTGACAAAGAAAAAATCCCTGCCCGAAAATACAAGAAGCTTCCCTTTTTTGCTCTAAAACCACCGCTCCCAAAAACGCCGATATTCTCTACCCCCTCGTGCATTTAACTCACAAGCACTTCCATCCCAACGAGTCACTGCGCGAACCTCTTTATTTACGATATATAGCCTCTCTTCATCCCTAAAACAACCCCTTGCAAGCGATAATCCACGATCGCTTCACAAAACCTCCTGATTTTTATAGATATATTAATACGAAGTATTATTCAAGCCCTATAATCACCAAGAGATCAATCTTCATTTCCCAAATACGCCAATGATACTATCAATTTCTATTTTAATCCATGGAATTTCTAAGTTAATCACTGTTTTTATTTATAACAAATTGAGCTTAAAAACAAAATATTTAAATACAAAAAAATATCCAATTATGAAAAAAAACAACCAACATTTCATGCTTTTCTAAAAATTAGCTTCTTCTCAAAAAAAATGCCCTCCTCAAAGCCTATTAATAAGAAGGGCATATCTTTTCTGATAAAGAAAACTGGAATGATAAAACAAGCGCATTTGTAACCCCAGCACAGCGCTTTACGCATGAAGCAGCCTTAAATGTTTATAAAAGGAATGTTTCTTTTTTACTCATTTTTGTCATGTCTATTGACTTACGCCCTCAAAGAACGAAGGTTTTCAAGTCACACTGGTCTGTCAACAATAAAAATCCTTATAAAATTCGTACACTGAATTGATTTATAATGATAATTTATATTTTTTGTGTTGAGTAAGAAAACTTAATACCGTAGAGTTTTTCATCCTCAATCTGTTTGCTATTGAATCAATCTCTTTTTCTTGCATGTTACACGTGAAAAAGCCTGCGTGGAGTAAAAACACTAAAAAAAACTAAAAATGCCATCTCTTATGAAGAGAGTCTCTAAGGCTCAAGAGCTGTCAACAAACACCTTTGGGAGCTAGTAAAGTATGAGATGGCACCGGCTTACTCTTTTTTAAAACATAAAGATGAACATGCTCTATAAATTTTATACACTTCATGGGGGCTTTACCATTATACCATTCACCAGAACCATTACGAAATGGATTTTCCACGCCTATTATTTCCCTAAAAAACTCAACAGATCCTCCTGAAACTTCACCACACCCCCTTAAACATTTCAAGAGAGCACCCATGCTGTATGTCACACATCTTAAATAAAAAGTGCAATATAACAAGATAAATAAATCAAGTTTCTATTGCTTTCGAGGCAGATAGTAATTTAAGAAGTTTTTATCTTTTCATCAAAATTCTCATCCTTTTAACTTTCCATATAAAAACTTAAAAGTAATTGCGTATTTTGCCTTTTTTATTTTCTTTCTCATTGAGAAAACAATCACGTAAGAGAAAATAATTTCCATCCCCAGGTCGTACCAACGTCAAACATTGTTTTTTTGCAGTATCAGAAAGCTTATCCCACATTTCACGAATAGCAAAATAAGCCTCACTTTCCAAATTAAGACAATGCTGATAAACTTCTCTTTTCATATCGGGCATGACAGAAGCAGAAATTTCCTTGCAATATACGCGCAGGTCAAAAACAGGAATAACCAATTCGACAGGTGCTTGCTGTGTTATTTTTTTATGAGAAGAAAAATAACTGACCACCTTTGCAACAACAAAACACAAAACCACTATACAAAAAAGTATTACGCAAACAAAAGCAATCTTGCGATATAATCTTTTGAAATAAGCCTTTTGCCTTGCGCGGATTCTTTTTTCCATAGAGATTGTACCCTTTAACATCCCAAGAGAAGCTTTTTACAGCAAAAAATGATAGAAGTATCTGTGTACACAATACAGGTTATAGCAGCAAACGATCAAGACTCTTATGTCAAAAGACTCTCTTTATTTTACCGTATAAAATTCTTGTGAAACACTTTTCTCATGCCCTTTATGAAAAAAATAGGGATTGTGATTTTCTTTTACCACCTTAAAAGACGAAGATTCTTCATCCATGTGGATCTATAAACAATTCGTCTTCTTTAAGACACATCACATTGATTTATAAAGAGTTTTATTGTTTTGCATATTGAATGAGAGACCCGCACGCCATAAGATTCTCTCATCCTAAATTTGTTTTCTGTCGAAACGATCAAAACCATGTCGCTTGCAAGTTACAATCGGAGCTGGCATGTGGATAATAGCCCTTTAAATGCGCCACCATTTTACGCTTCACCCCATATCATTCTCTGTCAAACAGTAACAAAGATTCTTGAACTATTCAACGCCCCCATTATAATCAACGCAAAGAAATTAAAACAGATACCTGCATTTTTATTTTAAATCTTCCCTATTAGGATAAAACACACAAGAATTTACAGATTTCACTGCAAAACAAAATCACAAAATACAATGATGAGAATAATAAAAAAATATCCACAACCACCTCAATAATAGATATATAGCGCCGCTGCTATTAAACAGAAAAAAACCGCACCTTTAAATGGCGCGGCTTATGAATAAAGATATAACTAAATAAAATACAAAAGAAATCAATAATAAATACTTATACATAAATCGTATAATATTGCAAGATTTTTAATTATATTTATAACACTTATCAAAAAAGGGTATAAATAATGACACCTTCGTATTGATGGAAGTTGTTTTCAACAACGCACTTTCTAAAATCAAAACGTATCAAAATACTTTGTAGCTTTATTTCAATATAATCCATGAAAAAACATCCATCGTTTAAATACATAATTTGTAATAAAACCCGTTCTTTTACGCTTGTAAAAGCTGGTTTTTTTTGACTTGCATCCACCACTTCAAAAAACGAAGATTCTTCACCCAATCTGATTTATCAACAGCTCGAATTGTAACGGAATCTATTTGGCTTTTCCGCATTTGATTTACTTAAACTTAAAGCTCAACACATAAGCCCTGCCTTAAATATTTGGCACACCCTTAAAAACATTTTTGTATCAGAAAAGCTCTTAATAAAGAAGCTTACCTTCTATCACCACACCTGAAAGGGCAGTATTTACAGCATAAGCAAGGATAAGACAAATAAACAAACGCTTGTACAAGCTCGTTTGATAAGAAAACAAGTGAAACTTTAGCCTTCAAGCCTGCCCCAACAGTACAGCATTGCTCTTCATTTATAAGAAAAGATACAATGATACGCATTTTTTTCTTATAGGCATTTTTCTGCTTTTGTCCTTTTAGCAATTAAAACTTTCTGTTTATGGGATTTTTGACAAATTAAAATTGAGATAAATTACTTTTTTTCTTTTAAAAAAGCGCAAAAACAGCAAATTATTTATAAATTTAAAATCATTGAGCGCTTTATCCAAAAGCTTTTTAAAATTATTGCAAGATTTTTTATCTTTTACAAACTTCTTTTGCCATGCGTTTCTGTTTGGGCATAGCTCCTTTTTCTGTAGACTTTAAAAATTGGCTCTTAGATTTCAATATGCACCCTAATCTCCCCAACAACTCATGATCAACTTTGCTGCAACAACGCTTCTCTTTTTAAAACTACACTCTCTATCAATTTTTTACCTTTTTTTACATCTCAAACAGGTAGCAATCCACGCCCCACCGAAGATATAAATAAGGTTTATCTGATCTATAGCTTCAACCCATGCATATTGTTATGATCACTCTTTTCTATTTTCCCTTTTTTAACAAAGAAGAAATCCCTCTAGAATGCTCAACACTCATGTTTTGACTAACATTACTGTGTATTTCTAGCAGTTTATGTATTGTTAATCCTGAAAAAAAGAGCTGTAGTCTATTTCTGGCGCCTCGTTTATTGAAGAAAAAATAAGTTTCCAGCGGACGATAATTCTATTTTAATGTCTGATGCGCTCACAAAACTACTTTATGTCGTTATTCCACCACTCACAACACTATTAATACTGTCTTGATTCTCTTTTTTCGTATTTTTTTTCTGTTCGACATTGGTAAGATCTAGAACATTTAATTTTTTTTCTAAAGCATCCATGCGCTTTGAAATTTTTGTAATATCTTCATATGTTTTCTTCAACAATGCGTTTAAAGGAGCATGTCCCATTCTTCCGCTAGCATAAAGAACCACACGAATACATTCAGGATCCTCAATATCAGCAATAGAAAATGGAAAAAGTGCCATTATATCCCCCTTTTTGATAAGCTAAACGCGTATTAAGCATTTGAATATCTTTGTTCTGTTGTAAGGCTCTTGCATTCCTCAGACAACCTCAGACAACCTCAGACAACCTCAGACAACCTCAGACAACCTCAGACAACCTCAGACAACCTCAGACAACCTCAGA
>NZ_JBHILZ010000013.1:15748-58266 GCF_042193725.1 Bartonella sp. OT172YNZD
CAACCATGAGAAAGACTTTTGAAAAAAGTTCCTCATCGAAAATTTTTACAAGGTATTTTTTTAGATTATATTCTGTTTTCCACCTAAACCGATCTTCAAACAATGCCAATCGATAAACAACAGTCTGTAAACAATCTGGCTTCTTATCTAACGGATTTGACTTAGCTTCCCCCTTCAAATCCATCCTTGTCTAAAGTTATTCTACAAAAAATTAAGAATACTCACAAACGAAAAACACCCCATTCATAAAGTTTTAACCGTACCTCAAACAATGGTATTTACGGCACAACGGAATAAACTCAAGTACAAAACACCATCTAAGAGAGTTCAATGACTCACCATGTGTTTACAACGCATCGCCAATCTGCTCTAGCCAACAGAGCGCCCATTTTGAAATGTATGTCTCTTCAATACTTAAGTAGATCAAGTATTGTATGTCTTATTCTCTTTATATCACCACCTTCAATAATAGTGTTTTAATGACGCTATGTTACGGCATAATAGGATTAAAATTTTATCCACAGGCTTTTTGTCATCGCACAGCAGTGCTTTAAACCCAGCGCTTGAAATAATGTATCACGATACCACAAGAGAGAGACATTTTGGATAAAATCTTTATTCCTCAGCAAAAAACTACATGAATAAAGAAAGATTTTTTGTTCTCTTTTACCCTACCTGCAATAATCACTGTCTTGCTCCTCTAAAGAACTATAGGCAAACTCACTTTATATACATCCAAAAAAGGCAGCACAAAAAATAAAATAATAGAGAGAGTTAAGTTTTTTCTAAAGCGCCTAAAAACTTTCTGCACAATATATTCTATAAAACTTTTTTCTCATCACAAACATTTTGCAATCATTTTTATCTTTCTCTCACACAGTTTTCATTCTCAGGCTTTGACAGCATAAACCACCGCCATATTGACAGGACGCGTTTCATCACCCCCTGTTTTTTGCAACAAGATCTTATGTTCATGCTCTCCCGCAGCCTTCGTTAACCCATTTTGACTGATAACTTGAGCCATATCTCTTTGATATTCACCGTGATTCGTAAGAAAAACTACATTTTTAGTTATTGGCATACTATGCTGGTGTTTGCCTGTCGAATCTGTTTTTCCTTCGTGGGTATGAGATTTAAAAGACTCCTCTTGTCGACTTCCCAAGAGACGTCCTTTATCAATTTCTTTTCCACTATCGAGCCCCCGTAAAAACATTCCACGCAAATCGGGGACATTGAATGTTGTTCTCTCATCTCCTTTTCCCCATGTTTCCCCCAAAACAGCAAAGAGATTTGCATAGTTCTTTCGCGAATATTCTTTACCATCACATAGCAGCCATCCAGATGGTATTTTTTCCGTAGCAAAAGTCCCAATAAATCCAGAAGAAAAAGTTTCAGGCAAAGGAGGAAAGGGAGGAATTTCAGGAAGTTTTATAGTAGGATTGGTTAAAAACCAGCCATCAGCATTTTTTCCAGCAATATCACAGGTATAGACGATTTCATAAAGTCCCCCCTTCTGAATTTCTCCGCCCTTTAAAGGCACGATACCCTCTGGAGTTGCCATATAAGTTGGTCGTGGAAGCAAATGATTTAAAGAAACATTTGTTATTCCTCTGTTAACGCCTTGTGCTTTAAAGCGCACAACAATGCCATCCATATAAGTCTCAAAAAAAGACTTTGTTGCCAAACGAAGTGATGTCCTCTCGTTTTCCACATCGACAGTAAACTGTGTTTCAATCCCCCCCCCATTATCCAACAAATATTCTTTGATACGTTGCATCATAGCACGGGCGCTATCATTAACTGAGCTTGGCGGTTGCCCTTCTGCCCAGTTTATACTCTCGTCGACATAAGCATTTTCTGATGCGATAATTGACCAATCATAAATCGAACTCATAGAAGGTACTCTTTTTGCAAAAATGGAAAACGAGCAAAAAATGCAGAAAAGAAAGCCGCAATTTTATTTTTAGATGCCGGTATTTTCTCCATTTTCAGGCCTATTTTGTCATAATCAACATGCAATAATTTTGTTTTTGCATTGACATAAACAGCTTCAGGCTTCACACGCAACACGTCTTGCGCCATAACACCCTGATAACGTTGTGGATTTCCCTTATAATTAAAGGTATAAAGTGGATAACCCTTTTTCTGCCCCACAGGGATAATATTTTCTTTTGCTCTCACATCACAAAGCCCTAAAATTCCTCCAACCAATCCAAGTACTTGCTGCGCATCACGCAATGGATCTTTTGTCACAGAAGGCATTGTCGTGGATTTTCCTGAAGTTGTTCCGTAATTTCCAGCAGCCTGTGTTCCTATCTGTAACAAGCGTTCCAATCGGTTCCAATCTTGATTATCTTTTTCTGACCATTTTTGGCGTTCAGCATCTAAGACATTTTGACGGTTTATATCTTGAAACATGCCCCCTTTCAAAGCATTGCTTTGCACGTTACTCTGTCCTTGGTAATAGCTATTTGCCGCATTAACCTGATCATTCTGAGAGCGATCAATCATCTGGTTTGCATTCATCATATTGTTAATATCTTGATTATATTGCTGTGCTGCAGCATTTGTTGCCAACGCCCCGAGTTCATCGGCCAACACACCGGTATGAGCCCCAGAGCCATAACGTCCTGCCCCAGACATCGATTGATTAATTGCATCGGAAGTTTTATTCAGGGCATTTTGCAATGCATTATTAAATTTACTATTGCTTCCAATCCAGCTTCCCTTAGCCATACTGGAAAGATTTGTAGCGCTGTTGGTTGGTGCATTCAACCATTGCGTTACCGTTGGATTGTTATAGAGCCCTGCCGCTTGTTGTAAACCGGTCAGAGCATTTTTTGTCATATCGCTAAGACCAGCGACTCTGTCTCCCTGATAAACGTTTCCACCAATTCCTTTATTATAAAGTCCAAGTGCATCAGCACTCGTTTGTTTAAGAATATCAGCCGCCCACGCAGGTGGAGCATTTGTTTGTGTTGTTGTCTGAACTTGAGGTGTGGTTTTTCTACTCATGGGTTGAGAACCTTTCTATATTGAATAAGATTACGAGAATATCCGTGATGAGCGAGCCTTTTCGCCCAGCCAGTTCTTCCAAACATGTGCATTTCTTCAGCATTAATTGTTCGCGCCCATTTTTCAACTTCATCAATCAATTTGACCAATTTCAACCCTCCCTCTCCAGCAAGATCTGAGAGAACGACGCATTTTTTTCCGGTATGGGCTATTTCAACTTTGGTTATTGCAAAAGCACTAAATTGGATTTTATTTTTTAAGACCAGCCACAATTGTGCTTGTCCTGTAGCGATTTCTTCAGCAATTTTTTCCAGACAAACATCATCAGGAAAGCGTTGAGCATATTTTTTCAATGCAGCATTGAGTGCCTCTTGATAAGGAGCTATTTTTTCCCATGACCATTGCTCTGTCAAATGAGCAGAATACAAATCTTGACTCTCTTGCATCATAATTTTGGCTCTTTTAGCTTTATCACTCATCCCCCCTTAAATAACATCCCCCTACGCATTTCACACGTTCCATTCTTACCGCACAACTTTCAAAAAGAAGGATACAACAAAAGAAGAGAAGCCCATTATCCCTTTGTCACAACAAATAGAAAACTTTCTTCTTTATAAAAATAAACCATTGTGCAGACTATTTTTCCTTTATCGCAGGCAAGCATGAAACATAACGCACCACATTGTTCCCTTGTTTATAAAGGCTTGGAGGACCTATGGGGCATTTGTTATTTAATAATAGAGGCCTGAGGACTATCGCATTCCGGCCTGCGTCAATTCCACATCAAATCCGGTAACATGAGTCCAATTCACCCCTTCAGGAATACGCAGTTTAAAGCGGTAAAACCGTGCCCTTGCGCGACAATGAATTTGTCCAGTATTATAAGAGGGCTGTTTTTCTGGCAACCAAACAGTTTCCTCTTCAAGAGATTGTCGAAAGCGCATTCCCACAGACAAATAAAACTTTCCACTATTGACTTGAGGCATAATATTTTTCACCCGTGTTATCATGCCATTTGTCTGCCCCATTTCTTGTGATGTCATTATACAAGCCATAGGACACCCAGAAAACGAACCGAGTCTCCCCTGTTGATCAAATGCCCCCAGAATGGGCGATTCATTTTTCCAAGCTTTACTATCGAGAGAAAAGGATAAATCATCAATATTCTTAGTCACAAAATCAAGACCTTCTAGGGTTGTTCCTGCTAAGAAAATAGGCAATATCATTTTGATATCCACGAGAGCTTTTGTCCATTTTTGCAATCCCCAATCATAAATGAGCAAGATACGTTTATGAAGGTTCTCATCAGAATCAATCATCCAATAAACACGATTATACACCCCATCGATAGCCGCAAACATAGTATACAGATCATTCTGCCTTGATTTTGCAGTCATCGTTCGATCAACTTTTTCGAACCCAATGGATATAATCTGTCCCTCATTTGTGATTTGATAAAACCCGCCCTCATCGGCAAAGAATGCTAAATCGCCCCGACAAACAATCGATTCAGCATTTTTTGCGCCTCGTTTATCGTGGATTTTTTGGAAACTAAAAATAATCTTAGAGCCAGGGATAAAAGAACCGGCATAGATTGCAGAACGCATAAAGATAATTGGATTTGTTGTCTCGGTTGCCCCTTGGACGAATCCGCCATCAGGAAAATCTTGATAATCACAGCTTTTTTTCCCCACGGTCCAAAATTCAGCATCATTTAATCCAGACCAATGAACCCGTCTTGGATGCTCGGTTAATTTCATCAAACAAACGAAATCTCCCCAAATTCGAACAATCCCTGCTTGTGGTGGATTTCCCCCTAAATTTCTAAATGTTTTATCATGATTAATATCAATCACTTGTGGTTTATCATTAGCATTCACAGCAATGATAAAATCACCAAATAAAGCAAAAGACCAAGGAGCATCGATATTAGCAAGATAAGATTTTCCTTTTTGGCTAATATCTTTCCACTTCATTGTTGTATTATCAAGCAAGAAGATTTTTTCTCTTGTCCCAACAATAATAGAAACCCCATTTTTTGTTTTAACCGCAAGAGCGCCTAAAATGGGCGCAGGACAAGGCTCTGATAAAGGTTCAAAACTTGGCATAGGGATATAGGAGCCATCAGCTGGTAGCACATTAACAAGTTCATCGGTAAAAATTCCATTGATATCCGCCACATCGGGTCGATAATCAGCGATTGGGAAAAAAGCCATCAAGACCCCCATAAAATCCTTGAAGAGCCTAGTGCCATTCAAAACACCAAGGCTTATTAATTGAAACCACAAAAACCCTTAAAACTCTAAAGGCATAAAATTCAACAAAATACACAACCTTAAGTTGATTAACGCGTCGAAAAAACAACACCATAAATAATGACGGACCCAACGCCATCCACCAACCCTTCATCATCAATACGCAACGCTCATCCAACCATAAGGGACAAACCAGCCATAAACGATTTGGAAAAAAGCCTTTTAAAAACTCATTGGGCGAATCTTTGAAGAACCTTTTCGGCGCGATGTTTCAATGCGCAAAGCTTGAAGCTGTTCTTGAAAATCTCTGAAAGAAACGGCAGCATATTCAGGATCTTTAAGAATATTTTTATAAAGTTCATATTTTGCCCGTGCTTTAATAAGATCAAAAGCATAAATCAACCAAGGATTATCGCTCTCTTTCAGCTGTTCATCGGCAAAATGAACAGGAGCATAAGAAAGCTGTACAGTTTCTACATGTTCTGGTGTTGGAAAGAGTCCTATTTTTTGATCAAGGCACGTATAAAAGAATGACGTTCCTAGCGCAGGATGCATACCATATTGTTGATGCAACACTTCCAAGGGCTTAAAGAACAACTTTGTTGGTGTTGCATTTTTTGTTGCTAAAAAGACGCCCTCCAAACTCTTTTCTGATTCAATAAAAACCCCCTCTTCTTGTCCATACCATGTTTTACCACTTTGTGTTTTAAACGTCCTTTCTCTTTTTTCATTAAAGAAAAAGGGTTCGCATTCACACAAACGCAAAGCTGTAAAAATTGAATCTTGAATTTGCAGGGAATATTCCGCTGTTGTATCGTCAATTTCATCTTGAATAAGCGCGACCATATAAGCAAAAGTTTTAGAATGATCTGAATGTGTAAGGTTTAGATTTTTGGGATCAGTGGATAAAGTGGTCATAAGCCTGTCCTTTTTCTGGAAGCATTTTAAATTTTTCCCCCAACAGATCCCTCTTGTTGGGGGAAGTTAGCAAACATGCGTTTTAAGCAGGTGCTCCATAAGTTGGGATGACGATAGTGCCAAAATCTTGAGCGCCTTGCGTACTTCCTGGCAAGGTAAAGCAAGTTTTTTTCATACCAATAATGGTTTTTGCCGCGACCCCGAATTCTCTTTCATAGTCGAAGAGTTCTTCCACCAATTTATAACGTGTCGCCCCTCGATCTTTACCAAAAGCAATCACAGCACTCTGCGCACCAAGTAGAACAGCACGACGCACATTTGGTACAGCTTTATTTGCCGTCCCAGATTCAACTCCTTCGGTAATATGTTCAGCTTCGCGCAAAACCACACCATTATACATACCCAAAGATCCATCATAGAGCGGATTTTTGATACGACTTCCATTATAGATTGCCTTGGTAATGTCAAGCCATTGCCCCGCATCTGTATTAGTTCGCAATTGCGTCACTTGGGTTGGATGGAGATAAAGCACATAGACATTTTCCCCATCAATCCGCACGGGTCTAATTTTTGGATTTGCCAATTTAGCCCGTTCAACAGCTTTATCAATGAGCTTGAGATCAAAAACATCGTTTGATTTTAAGTCTTCATCTTTTGTTTTTCCATTAGGGCGCACGACGCGTTTATCGGTTGGCGCGGTTGGTGCATTAAAACCATAATGGACAGGTTTAAGAGTAATCGTACGTCCCTCAAAGTTAATAGCTTTTGCAGTATACCCACACACTTGAATGAAGAACATCATACTTAGACGGTCTGCATACCAATCAACCAAACCATTTTTTGCCTCGGTGCGCAAATCATGGAGAATTCGTTGTTGATCAATCGTTCCCTCATTTTTGACACGCACGGCATGAACGAGTTCATTAATTGCCAAGCGATCATTGAGAAACTGTAAAGCTTCTTCATTGCCTTCTAATGTCTGCCCTTCACTCACCCCATCGCCGAGCAACTGCACACGCAAATTAAAGCTAATGGCATCACCACTTGCTTTCGTGGTTTCATCCTTTAATTGTACAATACTGTTTGAATCATTTCCAATCAACGGTGCAATCGGAATTGCTTTTGAGACTTCTTGGTTTAGTAATTTAGACCATGTGCGCACTGCCATTGGGTCATTAAGTCCGATATAAGTTACAGTCATTTTATCCTCTAAAAGTTTTATTGACATAAAAAACCCGGCAAAGCGCCGGTTGTTAAAACACCACATTTCATTTCAGATGGTGAATAGGTTGTTCGTGTGATTTATCTCATTTCTGTTAGCGTCTGCCTCCCCCTATAAGAGCTCTCCTCACCACATCCGTTCTTTGAGAAATCCCCTCTTCCCTCTCCGCCCGCAGCCCTCCGCGTTTCCGCACCCCCCCCCGCATTCCTTGCGCTAAAAGCCTCTCACGTTCCCCCAAAAAACACCTGCCACATTCTTGTGTTTAAAATTCTCTTCCCCCCATTAAACGATTAAAAACAGCTTTATTTTTAGGATCAGAAACCCAAGCGCTAAACTCTGCTTCTGACATTTTATCAAGCATATCCAAAGAAATCGGCCCATTTGGTGTCAAGCCGTTATAAGCAGCAAGTGTACGTGCAGAATTTTGTCTTTCCTGTAAATTTTCACCCATGTTATTGGGAACATTTGTGTAGCCAATTTTTTGTGCAATAGAATAAATCACTTCAGCCGGATTTTGATTTTTTTGAGCACAATCGTGCAAGATCTGTTTCAACTCATCACCAATCAACGCATCAATATTTTTAGGATCTGCCATCTCAGGATAGAGCGAAGCGCAAGCTGCCAACTGTTTAGCCCGCGTTTCATAAATAAAATCAGCTGCTTGATCAAAATCATGATACTTTTGCTTAACACTTGCAACAGACTGCTGATAAAACGCATGCAACTGTTCTGCTTCCAAACCAAGAGAAGGTTGTTGTTTTTCATTAACAAGTCCTTGTTTTTGGAGTGTTTTTCCCAACCATTGCATATAGCCCATAAAGTCTTTTTGTGGATCTGGCGGACCATCTTCTCCCCCTTGAACTTCTTTTCCTGCCTTTTGTGAAGAGTCCTGTTTTTGATGCATTTGCCCTTGGAAATTATCTTCAAGGTTTTTTTCTTCTCTTCCAATTTCACCATCTTCTCCCTCTTGTGTTGAGACCAGAAAATCCTGTTTCAATTGGTTTTGTTCTGCTGGCGTTAAATGTTCTTGATCCATGACGTTAGCCTTCTCTTTTTTAAACAATAAAATTAAATTTTTCAGATAAAACAGCCTGAGACCATTTATCCCCTTAATGCCTATCCATCACTTGGGCTCCAGCAATGCACCCACATGCTCTCTCCCCCCCCATGACGGCAAAACAACTTCCCACCATATCCCCACCATGACGAAAAGACTCTATCGAACATTTTCCCCAAAACGCACTGTCCAATAAAACAGCTCTTCTGAGATAAAGAGAGGCGACATTGCACGACATAAGCAACATGGGTAACTATGGAAATTGTTTAGATAAGCAACTTCTGATAGATGAAATTCATCTGAGAGAGCACATCATAAAGCATCCTATCTTTGAGCCTTTCCTGTCTGCAACATCTGCATTATCTGCTCTGCTCCCACATTATTCCCCATCTGCGCTGAAGCATTTTGCTCTTCTTGGAGAGAATTTTGTGCCTTTATCGCAATTTTATGAATGAGTGAAGCCGGTAAAGGCGAATAGCGTAAGAGATCAAGCATAATCTCAGGTGTTGCAAAATTTTGCATCAAAGGAAGCAATTGCATGATCAGTGCAAAAGTACGCTCTTTTTCATTAAGACTTGTTGGCGCATCATCCACAACAATATCATATTCCAAACTTGTCACCATTTCACGTGTCAGTGGAACATACTGGGCATTTTCATCACCAGCAATACGGACCAGCCGCCCATCGGACAGATAATTTTGAATAAGATAGAGAATAATTTTTCCCTGTCGTTGCCGATATCGACGCAACCCATCAAAAAAGGAAGCCAAAAGATTAAGTGACGATTGTCGCCGTTGTTGTTCAAGAATGCCAGGCTGATTGACAGCTCGCGTCCCAATAAATTCAGAAGACAATCCCGTCACCTGTTCGAGTGCGCTCTTTGCTTCATTAAACAATTGGAAAAACCCTTGTGGAAATTGTGCCACGGGTTTAGGCTGGATTCTTCCGCCAGACACAGCACCACTTTTCAACCAAGTAATGCTATCGGCTCTAGCCCAACTCTCGAGGGCTTGTCGATCATCATCAAAAGCATCGCGTTCTGCCATAATTCCGCCTTTTGATTGGCTATTGAGCAAATGCATCACTTGACTAAAATATTTGTTTGCCCACCGTTGGGGATCTTTTGTTGGCTTAACAAGTCCGTAAAAGTGCCGGCTTAACTTATCAAAAGTACCGGTAATACATTCCCATCCCAATTGATTGGGGGGAACCAAGGGCTTATCAGGCGCTTCGAGCAGCTTTCTGCCCAAAAATGCCCGTTTGACAATTTTTCTGTTCAACCTTGTTGCCTGAACATGAGGAAAGGTTTTACTTAAATTTTGGAAATCCTGCTCTGAATAATCAATAAACTTTCCACTTTGAGGCTCGAGAACTTTATAAACCACCTCGCGTTCAAACCAGCGACATTCTACCAATGTCACCATTTTAGGACGTTGATAGGTCCCTCCCTCTTCCCACTCTCCCTGAGCCCCCCTCTCAACCTGATAACTTTGTGTCATCCCATTGCTGGTTGAGTGTAAAAAACTCTGATGTTTAACCCAATCAGCATTAAGATCGCTCCAATGAACATTGGGAAACATTTCCTGAGCCACAGCAAGAGGTTTTTCATCAATATACCATAAACGTTGTGCATCAATAAGATTGGTCTTGACAGCACTTGCATCCCACACCATTTTCATAGGGTCTAAGCGTGCAATAATTGGTTTTCCTTGTGGATCTTCTTCATAATCAAGGCGTGTATCTGTCCACCCCATTCCGCAAATAATTGCATCTTGAAAGGCATCGGAATCTTCGTATTCTCCATCGGCTTCATCACGAAACCACTCAGCCGCCCCTGTCAGAATCTGGTTCGCAAAAGCTGCTCCTTCTTGTCGTGGAATAAATTGAACTTGTCTTTTATTATTGCGCTCAGCCCCAATCACGGCATTAATTAAAGGCGCAATACGGTTGAAAGTCATGACCGGTCTGTTTTGTTCGTTTAAGACAGCAAGATCTTGTTCATTCCATTGCCGTCCATTATAAAAATCGTAATCTTCTTGGGCATTTTTTCGCCATTTTTCGACATGAGCAATATCATCCTGATACCAACCCACGAGTTTTTTAAAGAGTGCTTGATTTTCAAGCGTTTCGATTTGATCAAAAGAAGAAAAAGAAGAATCTGTAGAAATATTCATTAAAAAGCCATCCATGAAGTTTGAGAATGGTGAAACGAGCGATAAGTTTTTTTTCGCGCTTTAGCATTTGGCTGTTCATAAGCCACACACATCAGTCCAAAGGCATCGGCCCCATGGCTTGCCCAATCATGTTCAGCGCCTAGTCCGATATTGCGCTGTTCGTCGCGCCTTTCATGATACCAAGCGAGTGCTTTTCTGCCCGCACATGTCGTTTCACGATTAAACCATAGTGCAGAAAACAATCGCCTTACGGCTTCGATACGCATTTTCACAGCGCCTGTTCCTTGATTAGGAATTACTTTAGTTTGAAAACCGGCTTGTTGAAGGGCACTTTCAAAACTCACATTATAGACACGATCTTTTGTTGCGCCATCATGAGGCAAAACCATGAGAGCCTTTTCATATCCCCTTTGAAAGACCCAGCCCACATGCTCTGAGAGAGGCTGTCCTTGAGCTTCATAATAATCGAGCACTCGGATTTCCCGTCCAACAAACTGCGCCACCCACAATGCGGTAGCATCAGCCTTTGCGCCTGTTCCCCCAATATCCCAAAAGATTCTCACCTGCATCAAAGGATCCCTTGGAACAGTGGTAATCCGCCCTTCCATTTCGGCTTCCAGCAGACATTTCTGATAATACGCCCCTTGGACAGCTTGGAGATATTCGCCTTCCCAAATATGGTTATACTGCTCTGGTCTTTGCTGCAAATCGTCCATTCGATCACGATTGAGTTTTTCAGGAAATTGCGGATTATCACGCCAATTGATTTCCACCCCTTTGATATAAGGATTATCGACATTTCGGAAACGCTTTTCCACGGCTGCATTTTCATGGCACGGGTTCCATGTCACCCATAATTCTGCATTCCAATCTTTTCCTTCTTCGCGCAAAGTTGGAATAAGTGTTTGCCAAGCAGTTTCTGTCACGGGCTCGGCTTCATCGACCCAACAAAGGAAAACGCGCCCCATTGATTTAATGCTTGCGATATTGCGATCAAGCCCAGAAAACACATAGACAATCCGTCCATCTTTTGACTTAATATATTTATCGCCGACTTCATAATAGTCTTGTAAAAAAGGATAAGATTCGATAGCGCGTTTAATTTCTTCCAAAGAACTGTCATTGAGAGAATTTTGAAATTGCCTTGCACAAAGAATAATACCCCGTTCTCCAGCCATTCCATGGCGATATCCCACCACAGCCGACATCAAAGCAAAAGAACGTGTTTTTCCAGAACCCCGTCCTCCCCAAGCAGCTCGCACATCTGCTTTTCCAGTAAAAACAGGAATAAGCTTTGGAATAAGAGCCACTTGAGCCGTTTTCTGCTCCATTTTTTGAGAAATTTTCTGAACAATTTTCATTATAAATTTTCATACTTTAGCAATAATTGCGCTTCACCCTTTTGCTTATCCCAAATTTAATGATCCCAAAGCAATTGAATGAAAAGAGCAATTGAACGAAAAACGCCCTTCTCAAAAGCAGCGCTTTATCTTCTCTTCATCCTAATACTCAATGAATTTCACTTTTTTGCATAAGGGCCCCCTTGACCCCTTGACCCCTTGACCCCTTGACCCCGCATATACACGATATACGCCCCAAGTTACCTTATATCCCCCAAAAAAGGGGTCCCCCTATTCACCACCCCAACACCGCCCCTCAAACACCGCGCCTGTCATCTCCCAACCAAAAGCGCGGTATCCCCAACCAAATCATAGCCTCAGCACACGCTCTCAGGCATATCCAAAGCCCAACATCCTCAAATATCATGCCTCTCAAACATCACCAATCCTTACACTTGTCTATCCCCCAAGATACCCCCACCAAAACACGTGCATCCCGCAAGCATAACACTTCTCTCAAATTTCACGCCCCTCACCCATAAGAAGCCGGCATCCCCACGTAGGAAGCCCAAACATCTCCCACCGAAATATTCTGCCCTCCAGTAAACGCCCAGACATCACAGCTCCCTCTTCAAGCCTCTGTTGCCGAAGGATCACGCTTCTCCGGTTCGATACTTTTTGCATTCACTGGTACAATCTCGATACGCGAAACTGTTTTAACCTCCCCTTCTCCAGTCCCCTGAAGAGGCAACACTTTTGCAAGAAGCGAAAAAAACGGAACGGGATTATTCAGAGCATGATACTGAAGATAAGACACCAGCCCATCTTCACCATAGTGATAGCCAGCCTGCTCCGCCGCTGTAAGAAGAGCTTCATTAAATCGCTTTGTTGTTTTATTCAAAGCCCCTTTTTTCCGCCCTCTTCGACGTAAGGGAAGACAATGTTCATCTACCATCATCATGTTCCTTCCAACTAAAGAGAAACCAAAGCCTCAAAAACAACCAGAAATTTAAAAAAAATGGGACACACCCTAAAAGATAAAAAACACGCACAAAGCACAAAACCTCCGCATCATTTTACAGATCACCGTTTTTACGCTTTTACATCATTACAGAACAAAGCCAAATGAAACTCCCAAACCATTACCCCGCATCGCTCTGTAAACACGGGTCTGTCAACAATCTGATTTCTCGTCTATCAGATTCCCCTGCTGATTATTTCATATGGCTATCCCACACCTCAAAGAAGGCTGTTTCATCAAACACGCCAGATAAGCTCTGATCTACAATTCGACTTCAAAAAGTAAATTTTCCTCTGCTGGATAAAGCTTCCACCCCGCATCGGTTTTAAACTATAATCCAACCTCTGCCCCAGTAAATTCCCCTACTAACATCAGATTACCGCCCCTAAACATCCCTATTTTACAATATAACAGACTAGAAAATCTTTTAATTGTTCTTGCCAATCTTCTAAAATTACTTTATCACTCAAAGGATATTTTGGTCGTCTACGCAGCGATCAATAAGGGATAGTAAAGCCCTAAGCTCTAGCGTAAGAATGAACCCACTTTGTGGGTGTCCCGGGATTCCGGGAGATTTTGCTATGTCCAGGTGTGATAAGCACTAAAAGCAAAAATGCTGACTAGAGCTCAGTACTTTACTACTCCCGGAATACCAATGCGAGGGCGCTCGCAACCGGAGGGGAGCTTGAAGTGCAAATTAAGAATTCACATTTCAACGACATTTCAATAGGTAAAAAAATCCGTCATAGAAGAATTTCAATGGGACTTTCTCAAAAGGAATTAGGAAGCCATTTAGGTGTCAGTTTCCAACAAATCCAAAAATATGAAAAAGGTTTAAATCGTGTAAGCGCAGGATGTTTGCTCGAAATTGCTAAAAAACTAGAGGTTCCTATGAACTTTTTTTATGCGGACCTTTTAACAGCAGATATTTCCACAAAAGAAAATGTCTTACACCACGATCAAGACACCTATAGTGAAAAAGAACACGCCCTTTTAAAAAACTTTAGAGAGCTCAAAGCGAAAAAACAAAAAGCAGTTTTGTGGTTGATTTCTGACTAGACAAAAGCACACCAACTAAGCTCTGATCTACAATTCGACTTCAAAAAGCAAATTTCCTCTGCTGGATAAAGCTTCCACTCCGCACCGGTTTTAAACTATAATCCAACCTATTACCCAATAAATTCCTCTACTAACATCAGATTACCGCCCCTCAAAGAATCCCTATTTTACAATATAACCGTATAGCAAACATTTTAATTTTTCTTGCCAATCTTCTGAAATTACTTTACTAATGAGGCAATTTTGGTCGTCTACGCAACGACCAAGAGGGGTTAAAAGCCCTAAGTTCAGTACATAAAAATCGATACCACTTTGTGGGTATCTCCCGGATTCCGGGAGCTTTTGCTATGTCCAGGTGCTTCTCAGCACTAAAAGCAAAAGGCTGACTGAACTCAGTACTTTTAACTCCCGGAATACTCATGCGAGGGCGCTCGCAACCGGAGGGGAGCTTGAAGTGCAAATTAAAAATTCACATTTCAACGACATTTCAATAGGTAAAAAAATCCGTCATAGAAGAATTTCAATGGGGCTTTTTCAAAAAGAGTTAGGAAGCTATTTAGGTGTCAGTTTTCAGCAAATCCAAAAATATGAAAAAGGCTTAAATCGTGTAAGCGCAGGGTGTTTGCTCGAAATTGCTAAAAAACTAGAAGTTCCTATGAACTTTTTTTATACTGATATTTTTGCAGAAGAAGAACTTCCTACAAAAGAAACTCTCTTACAGCGTGATCAAGACACCTATAGTGAAAAAGAACACGCCCTTTTAAAAAACTTTAGAGAACTTAAAGCGAAAAAACAAAAAGCAGTTTTGTGGTTGATTTCTGACTAGACAAAAGCACACCTATCGACATCCAACACCCTTAAAATATAAGCTTCAGATCACGACACCTCAAAGAATGCTGTTTCATCAGACATGATAGATAAACCCTGCCCTAAAATATTCCCTCACACTTTTCTCCAGTCAACCGCGCTTAACATCCCTCTTCATCCCAGCTTTCCTCGCTCCATTCACAAATGCGTCCCCCTAGTTCTCTGAACACATTCCATGCCATGATAAAAGCATACACAAAGCACAAAGCCTCTGCTCCGTTTTTACAGATCACCGTTTTTACGCTTTTCCATCTTTACAGAAAGCAGCCAAACGAAATTTCCAAACCAGCCCACGACTCAATAAACAAGTGTCTGTTAACAATTCCACTTTTTATCGCGTACATTGCATTTGGGCAACCACCTCTCACCACCCCTCAAAGAATGATGTTTCACCAGAAACGGACAGATAACCCCTACCCTCCAATATTCAGACACTCTCACAAAAAGCACCGTATAAATTGATATGCTTGAAGGTCCATCAACGGCATATCCTTGCCTCTAATGCCCCCATCTCACCCTACCTCAAATGACAATACTTTACAGCATAAGGCATAAGAAGATAATGAGATAATTTTTAAGATACAAAAAAATGCTCTCATTTTCCAAATCTGTTAATTTTTCTTGCCAATCCCTTGAAATTACTTTATCACTCCAAAGGTGCCTTGATCGTCTACGCAGCGATCAATAGGGAGTTGAAGCCCGAAAACTCAAACGTTAATTTACCCCACTTTGTAGGTGTCCCGGAGTTCCGGGAGTTTTTTCTATGTTCAAGTGCCATGAGCACTAAAAGCAAAAAGCTGATTTGAGTTCAGTGCTTTCAACCTCCCGGAATACTCATGCGAGGGCGCTCGCAACCGGAGGGGAGCTTGAAGTGCAAATTAAAAATTCACATTTCAACGACATTTCAATAGGTAAAAAAATCCGTCATAGAAGAATTTCAATGGGGCTTTTTCAAAAAGAGTTAGGAAGCTATTTAGGTGTCAGTTTTCAGCAAATCCAAAAATATGAAAAAGGCTTAAATCGTGTAAGCGCAGGGTGTTTGCTCGAAATTGCTAAAAAACTAGAAGTTCCTATGAACTTTTTTTATACTGATATTTTTGCAGAAGAAGAACTTCCTACAAAAGAAACTCTCTTACAGCGTGATCAAGACACCTATAGTGAAAAAGAACACGCCCTTTTAAAAAACTTTAGAGAGCTCAAAGCGAAAAAACAAAAAGCAGTTTTGTGGTTGATTTCTGATTAGACAAAAGCACACCAATCGAGATCCCTCGCTCATATCCCCATCGATCTAAAGCTTTACCTGATTGATATCACCGCCCCTCAAAAAACAGTTTACGGCATCATCGGATAACAAACATCAAAACCTTGGGAAAACACTTCACCACTCTCACAGAATTTCATCAAGAGATCTCATCTGATTTAAACGCACAATTCCGATTGTATCATTATGATACCTTTTTACATTTATCTTGTCAAGTTTTTATATTTTTCTTTTGATATTTTTGTGTTTTTCTTTAAAGGAGCCACATCCCTCAAAACACCTCTCCTGCAAAATGCCCCTCATAAAAAACACAATGTCCAAAACAACAAAAGTTAAAATAAGATTGCCCCTAAATAGGATGACCATTGTATTTCTCATTCACCCACTTATTAGAAAAAACATCTCTCAATGCTTCTCACACCCATTTCACGGATATTCCCCACACAAACATATATGCAAATATAATTGTTAAATTCCGCATAGAATATAAAAGCCAACCACGATTTTTCTCTCTTCACATCTCCTTACACCTCACCCCTGCAATCTGTTCACAGCCATTCCCACACTCTCCTCTCCAGCCAACGCACGAACAGCACACTTCATCCCAGCTTTCCTCCTTTATTCACGAAGACTCTTCCCGACAATCTTGTTACCACTCCACACCATGACAATATATTGATTTATAAGAAATAATTTAGCGTTATTGATATTGATTGAGAGTTCCAAACATCGTAAGATTCTCTCATTTCAAATCTCTTTATCTTGAATCAATCAAAATCATTCGCTTGCACATCAAAAGCGAGAGGAGCCCCGTGTGGATAAAAAACGATTAAGAAAGGAATAAAAATGGCTCTTATGAACCATCTCAAGTGCCAAGAGCTGTCGCAACACCCACGAGCTAGCAAATATAATGATAGTGCCGGCTTGCTTCTTCATAAGCATAAAGATAGGGAGTGCTCAATGGATTTATCATTATACCATGACAGAAAACATGCACAATATATCAATCCATAAGTTCTTCGCTTCACTTTTACAGATTCACATTTTCACGCTTTTACATCTTTACAAAATGAAGCCAAAGGAAAGGTTCACCACCCCGCACCGCTTTGTAAACACTAGTCTGCAACAATCTGATTTCTCGTCTATCAGATTCCCCTGCTGATTATTTCTATGGCTATCACGACACCTCAAAGAATGCTGTTTCATCAGACAAGACAAATAAACCCTGCCCTAAAATATTCCCCACACACTCTTCTCCAGCCAACACACTTCAACAACACTCTTCATCCCAGCGTTTTCCCGCTCCATTCACAAATACGTCCCCTAGTTCTCTAACCACATTCCACGCCATGATAAAAGCATACACAAAGCACAAATCCTCCGCATCATTTTACAGATTCACATTTTCACGCTTTTACATCTTTACAAAATGAAGCCAAATAAATTTTCCAAATACCACGCAACAATTTGATAAAAACAAAACACCTTTCCAACAATCTCAAACAACAGATTTCTGTAAAGAGTTTATATGAATTTGAATGATCAGATCTGACTATTAAATTGGCATATAGAGCCGTAGGACAGAAAGTAATTTTCTATAAGACAGAAACGATAAAAGCGCTACATAACTGAGGCAGAACATGAAGAATTGCGAACCGATAAAACGATACCTTTTTTCATTACAATACTGAAATTGTAAACAAGACGACGGATAATTGTCGACTGAATATGTAATATTACGTATGTAAATTTTTATTGATTAATTCAATCCCAACATTTCCCCTGAAACACATTTCTCCATTATCTACTTCTTTGAGACAAACCGGCAAAGGGGTTTTATCTATTATAAGTACGTATATAATAACGCGTTACTCCAGCCTCATCATAAGAAACAAAAGACAGGATACCTATATCTATTGGTGTTATTCTATAAGTCAAAGTGACACCGTTTTGCTGTTTTTTGGGTTGATCTGTATAGATCACGTTATATCCATTCCGTCGCAACAAATCAATAAATACAGGAGTAAAGTTGTCTTCTGTGTTACTTTTTTTCACAATAAGTGTTGTTGTAGCGGGCGGTAAAGGTTTTTTAAGATTCCGAAAAAAATCGTTAGCAATTAATTTTATATCATCTTTCGTAATATTTGGACTAACATAACTTGATGAATAATTATTGATAGATGCACAACCAGCCACCAAGACAAGAGGTAACGGAAATAAATATTTTGACATCTTAACTCCCCTATTAATTGCATCCTCTCTTGAGAAGCTCCTACACCAGAAATAAGAGCATCCTTTCTAAGAGTAGCACTAACAACATATTGCTTTACTATCAAGCGTTAGTGAATCAATTTCTCACTTGTTAAAAAAAACGACCACCATCTCTCATAGTACTCAAAGCTTATGCTTAACACACAAAATATATATGTTAAAAGTACACAAAACACATGTAAAGCACGTAGTATATATTTAATATATGTATACTTACTTTCATGATGTGTTGTATTACATATTATTTAAGACAGATTTATCAGTAAAGAAGTACAGACATTGGATAACTTTCTAAGAAATAAAATGATATTTTTTATCCCCATAATATTGAAATTATCACTTGATCGAAGAGTAATTATTATTTGAATATTTGGTTTTTTACTGGGCATTTAGATGCCGACTTCTCCCACTGTCTACCAATTTGTACCGATATTATTTCTTTTTTGGGGTCGATATTTACTCTCATCATTAGCTGTTTTATGTGTTTTTGAGACAATTGTGAAGCTCTACCCTAAAACAACGAATGAAATTTCCAAAATACCACGCGACAATTTGATAAAAACAAAACACTTCACCACTTAATTCCACAGCAAGCTTATCCCCACCCCCTTTCATTCTTTCTCCATTCTAGGGAGGGGTATCTACTCCTCACACGCCCTCCCTTCTTCCCTTCGCACCACCCAACCCTCTTATCCACACTCTCCATCTTATCATCCATGCGCACTCTCTCCATCCTCCATTCCCCCAAATTCCTCCTCTCCAGCCAACGCACGAACAGCACTCTTCCTCCCAGCTTTCTCCTCCATTCACGAAGACACTTCCCCACAATCCTGTCACCACATTCCACGCCATGATAAAAGCCAAACATGACAAAAAACACGCACAATACATAAATCCATAAGTCCTCCGCTTCATTTTACAGATTCACATTTTCACGCTTTTACATCTTTACAGAATGTAAGCCAAATAAATTTTCCACATCACCACCCCACACCGCTCTATAAACAATGGTCTATAAACGAACCCAGCTTTTTGCCCAGTAGCCCTTACAGTTTTCAGACTACCCTCCTCAACCGACAGCACTTCATCAGGCGCAACAAATCAAGCCCTATCCCGTGAATATTCTAGCTCTTCACTCCCCTTCAAAGAGTAGTGTTTTACGGCATAATAGAATAGAAAATTCTTGATTTTTCTTGCCAAGCTTCTGAAATTACTTTATCACTTAAAGTGTAATTTTGGTCGTCTACGCAACGATCAAGAGGGATTAAAGGTCCTAAGCTCTAGCGTAAAAATGAACCCACTCTTGTGGGTGTCCCGGAATTCCGGGAGATTTTGCTATGTCCAGGTGCAGTAAGCACTAAAAGCAAAAAGCTGACTAGAGCTCAGTACCTTTAACTCCCGGAATACTAATGCGATGGCGCTCGCAACCGGAGAGGAGCTTGAAGTGCAAACCCAAAATCCACATTTTATCGATATTTCTGATTAAGCAAAAAACGAGATTTATAATCCATATTTTGCACTTTTTTAAAAAGTACCCAATCTTATAGTCTTTGATATTATTTTAATTTTTCTTGCCAATTTCCTGAAACTACTTTATGAATTGATCTGTGTTTTTGATCGTCCACGCAACGGTCAATAAGGAGTTGGATTCCTTAAAACTTAACACATAAACAATTATGGCTATCCCGGAAATTCCGGGGGCTTTTGTTATGTCCAAGTGCTATAAGCACTAAAAACAAGAGACTGTTTAAGTTCAGTGAATCCAACCTCCCGGAATACCAATGCGAGGGCGCTCGCAACCGGAGGGGGGGCTTGAAGTGCAAACCAAAAATCCACATTTTATCGACATTTTGATAGGCAAAAGAATCCGTCATAGACGCATTTCAATAGGACTTTCCCAAAAAGAATTAGGAAGTCATCTGGGAGTCAGTTTCCAACAAATCCAAAAATATGAAAAAGGCTTCAATCGTGTAAGTGCCAAATGTTTACTCGAAATCGCCCAAAAACTAGATGTCCCCGTAAACTTTTTTTATGCAAACCTTGCCACAAAAGAAGATCTTTCAACAAAAGAAACTCTCTCACACCACAATCAAGAAACATACAGCGAAAAAGAACACACCCTTTTAAAAAACTTTAGAGAACTCAAATCGAAAAAACAAAAAGCAATCTTGTGGCTGATTTCTGATTAAGCAAAAGCGCACTAATCAACGTTATTCGCTAATATATCCAGCACCCTAAAATATAAAATTCAGATCACCTCTCCTCAAAGGATGATGTTTCATCAAACGCGACAAATACGTCCTATTCTAAAATATTCTTGCCCCTTCACCACCCTAAAGTAAGATCACTGAAAGCGCCGGTCAATCGCTCTTCAAAAACGAAACTTTCCCCCTCCATTCCCCACACTCTCTACTCTCGTCAATTTCCCTCCGCTTCATCCCAACTTCCCCCTCCATTCACAGAGACTGTTTCCCCATTTATCTCACCACATTCCATGCCATGACAAAAGCATACACAATGCACAAATCCTCCACTCCTTTTTCACGAATATACGTTTTTACGCTTTTACGTCATTACAGAATAAAGCCAAATAAAATTTCCACATCACTACCCTCCGCTGCTCTGAAAACAATGTTCTACAATTTAACTTCTTACCTAGCAAATTTCACTTGAACAACCACTTATTACCCCTCCTCAAAAGACGCGCTTCTTCAGACTCGACAGTCCAGCCTAAAATATTCCCCACACCCTCTCACAAAAAACACTTGATAAATTGATATGCCTAATATCACCATCCCTCCAAATCACGCCGTTTTATGACATATTAATTTTTCTTGCCAAGCTTCTGAAATTACTTTATCACTTAAAGTGTAATTTTGGTCGTATACGCAACGACCAAGAGGGAACTGAAAGCCCTAAGCTCTAGCGTAAAAATGAACCCACTCTTGTGGGTGTCCCGGAATTCCGGGAGATTTTGCTATGTCCAGGTGCAGTAAGCACTAAAAGCAAAAAGCTGACTAGAGCTCAGTACTTTCAGACTCCCGGAATACCAATGCGAGGGCGCTCGCAACCGGAGGGGGGCTTGAAGTGCCAACTAAAAATCCACATTTTATCGACATTTTGATAGGTAAAAGAATCCGTCACAGACGCATTGCAATAGGGCTTTCCCAAAAAGAGTTAGGAAGCTATTTAGGTGTCAGTTTCCAACAAATCCAAAAATATGAAAAAGGCTCAAATCGTGTAAGCGCAAAATGTTTGCTGGAAATCGCCCAAAAACTAGATGTCCCCGTAAACTTCTTTTATGCAGACCTTGCCACAAAAGAAGATCTTTCAACAAAAGAAACTCTCTTACACCACGATCAATACACCTATAGCGAAAACGAACACGCCCTTTTGAAAAACTTTAGAGAGCTCAAATCGAAAAAACAAAAAGCAATCTTGTGGTTAATTTCTGATTAGGCAAAAGAGCACCAATCAACATTATTCCATTCATATTCCCCTTAAGTCAAATTCAACCCCCCCCTTCAAAGAGCAATGTTTTACGGCAAACTAGGATAATCAGCTGCATTTTTGTTGTCACTTATAATTTTCCAATGACTTTTGAATGCCTCAATTAGTCTTTTTTAGTGAACTCCAAGACGGCTGACTGCTCGTCGAATGATGTCTATAGCGAGGCTCATATGATTGTTCATCTAAATGAAGATCACGAATATCTGGAATGTAGATTTCTTGTGTTTCGCGCAACGGTGCAACTTTATTGTTTAATGCACTATCAATAAGCTTTTCTAACCAATTGTAACTCTTAATATTATCCTGCTCTAGGAAGAACGATCTGATCTCTTCTAAAAGATTATCCAACCCATGCCCTTCTTTAAAAGCACGCTCTCTTTGTTCACACATCATTGGAAATGTATAGCTATCTTCTCATTTTTCTGATATAGATGATGCTTCAATTTCTGGATCATTCACTTTAAATCGATCAACGCTTTCTCCACTTTTAACAGATATCTAATGCTCACCTCTAATAGGATCAAAAACTCTCGCCCCTTGCTCCTTCCTAAAAGAAATGTCTTGTTGAAGAAACAACTTTAATGGATTGGAATCATCCGATGTTAACGACATATCCTGTATTAAAGATGCCACAATTTCCTATTGAAGTTTACTATCACTTATTAACGAATCTTTCCTATCCTCATAGAAATCCTTTAAGCCTTCTGGAATATGCTAATTATAACTCTTCACTCCCTCTGCAAACCAGCTGTTAATTATTTCCTTGTTTGTGGCTAATTTCATGAGATTACACCCCCCGCTTAAATTTCAAATGATCCTTTTTATCAATAAACTCCAATACAGTTTTATTAAAATTCTTGAAAAATTCATTATCTGTTTCTTTTACTTAACTTAATATTTATCATCTTTTAGTTTACTGATAAATAAGTAAACTAAATTAAGATATAGATGATATTTTTAATATACACCTCCACTTAAATTTGCCTTTGTAATAGGAATAGCGAAAATTTTAACCAAAAACAGGTTATGGGTCTTGTTTTTTAAGCCTTTGTCTTGATTAAAAAATGGCAAAGGAGCAAACTTGATTGTGCAGATAATCATGCTCCATCCTCTATTAACCACCAACATAAAGTTGCAATCAATCAAACAATTAAAAAAAATTTTTAGCAAAATTTTAAAGCAGAAAAACGCACATCACCGAAAAAATGAGAGAGCAAAGCGTTTTACGCATCCTCCACCTTTTGCTTAAACAGCAAAACTCCAATCCATCGTCAAAATATCTTCGTCTAAAATTCCCCATGCCACAGATCAGCCCCCTCAAAGAACGATGTTTTACGGCGGATAAACAGCATTTCTCTTTAACGCTTTTACGCACAAAGCAATAAAGCAATCCCGCTTGTGACTTCACTTATAACATTGCAAGAAAATAGCTTTCACTACAAACAGAAGTAAAAGTATCCTACGATATTCGAGAACGCTCATTTAACATGCAAAAACACCGACCACTCCCTTTGCTTTGCAATAAAACACCGTTGTCTCATCGTGAATTTTCTAAATCAGCACGCCTCAAAGAGCGGTGTTTATCACATAATAGGATTATCACCGCCCTTTATAGCGTGAATTTCTCCAAACTTAATCTTCAGGCAAAAATTCCAACCGATCGCCTTGTTTTGTAATTTTCACCGTTGTTTCATCGTGAATTTTTCCAAATAAGATATTTTCCGCCAGTGGGTCTTGAATTTCTTTTTGGATAATCCGTTTAAGCGGACGTGCACCATAGAGAGGATCATAGCCCTTATCGGCAAGAAATTTTCTTACCTCTGGTTCGATTTGCAAGGTTATTTTGCGTTCATTAAGCAAATTTTGCAAATGTTCTATCTGAATATCAACGATCGCTTCCATATCGTGGCGTTGCAATCTTTGAAAGAGAATAATCTCATCAATACGGTTTAAAAATTCAGGGCGAAAAGCCGCTTTGACGACATTCATGACATCATTTTTTGCCTGATCGGTTGTTTGTCCCTCAGACAAAGCAGTTAAAAATTCAGCACCAAGATTAGAAGTCATAATCAACAAGGTATTGCGAAAATCAACGGTACGTCCTTGACTATCGGTCAAACGTCCCTCATCCAGCACTTGTAGCAAGAGATTAAAGATATCAGGATGTGCTTTTTCAATTTCGTCGAACAGAATGACCTGATAAGGTCTTCTGCGTACAGCTTCGGTCAGCACCCCACCTTCTTCATATCCGACATATCCAGGCGGCGCCCCAATCAGCCGCGCACCAGCATGCTTTTCCATATATTCAGACATATCGATGCGCAACATGGCATTGGAGTCTTGGAAAAGAAAAGCCGCAAGAGCTTTGGTTAATTCAGTTTTTCCTACACCGGTAGGACCCAAAAACATGAAAGAGCCAAGCGGGCGATTGGGATCTTGCAACCCCGCACGGGCGCGACGCACAGCGCGGGAAACAGCTTGAACAGCCTCTCCCTGACCAATCACACGTTTGCTAATTTCATCTTCCATCCGCAACAGCGCCTCTCGTTCTGCCTCCAGCATCCGATCAACAGGAATACCAGTCCAGCGTGAAACAATCCGTGCCACATGTTCAGCAGTGACAGTTTCTTCAACGAGATGATTTTGTTGATCATCGTTTTCAGCGATACTCAATTGTTTTTCGAGTTCAGGGATAACGCTATAAGCGAGCTCACCAGCTTTCTGGAATTGTCCATCACGTTGTGCAATAGCCAAAGCATTGCGGGCTTCTTCGAGTTGTTTTTTCAAATCGGCCGCATGTCCTAATTTTTGCTTTTCAGCCTGCCAAGCCGTTGTCATCTCAGCAGACTGTTGTTCCAATGTTTTGAGTTCCTCCTGCACATTTTTCAAACGTTCTTTTGCTGTTGGCTCGACGTCTGTTTTCAAAGCTTCACGTTCAATTTTCAACTGTAAAATACGCCGATCAAGAGCATCGAGTTCTTCAGGTTTTGAATCGACCTGCATCCGCAACCGCGCAGCCGCTTCATCGATAAGATCAATAGCTTTATCAGGCAAGAAGCGATCCGTAATATAACGGTTAGACAACCGCGCCGCCGCAATCAAAGCACTATCTGCGAGGCGCACTTTGTGGTGTTGTTCATATTTTTCTTTAATACCGCGCAAAATAGAGATAGTATCCTCTAAAGAGGGTTCAGGCACAAAGACAGGCTGGAAGCGGCGTGCAAGAGCAGCATCTTTTTCAACATATTTTCGATATTCATCTAAAGTAGTAGCCCCCACACAATGGAGTTCTCCGCGTGCGAGAGCAGGTTTTAGCAAGTTGGAAGCATCCATAGGACCATCGGATTTTCCAGCACCAACGAGATTATGCAATTCATCGATAAAGAGAATAATTTGACCATTTTCAGCTTGTACCTCTGCCAGCACCGCTTTAAGGCGCTCTTCGAATTCCCCACGATACTTTGCACCAGCGATAAGCGCTCCCATATCGAGCGCATGAAGCTGTTTATCACGCAAAGTTTCAGGCACATCACCATTAACAATGCGCAATGCCAATCCTTCCACAATAGCTGTTTTCCCCACCCCTGGTTCACCAATCAGCACAGGATTATTTTTGGTACGCCGTGAAAGCACCTGAATAGTGCGGCGGATTTCCTCTTCCCGCCCAATAACAGGATCAAGTTTTCCTTCGCGAGCATCTTTTGTCAAATCACGAGCATATTTTTGCAAAGCATCATATTGGCTTTCGGCATGGGGGCTTGTTGCTGTTTTCCCCTTCCGCAAATCATTAATAGCCTGATTAAGCGCTTGCGCTGTCAACCCTCCACTTGTGAGAATATCAGCGGTTTTTGCGGTCTTTTCCATGAGCAGCGCTTGCAACACACGCTCTACAGTCACAAACTGATCACCAGCTTTTTTTGCCAGATCTTCCGCTATGTTAAAGACTTTTGCCAACGGCTGAGACAAATAGAGCTGTCCATTTCCCCCTTGTACTTTAGGCAAAGCATCAAGTGCTTCGTTAAGCGCCTTTCGAATGAGAGTAAGATCACCACCCGCTTTTTGGATCAATGATGCTGCCAACCCTTGAGAATCGTCTAACAACACTTTCAACAGATGCTCCGGCATAAACTGCTGATGATCAGAAGAGAGGGCACCACTTTGTGCTGATTGTAAAAAAACTTGCAACCGTTCGCTATATTTTTCCAAATTCATTTTTTTTCCTTAAATCTCAAACCACCACCGCACTTTAAACTCCCCCAACATTTCACAAAAGAGACATCTTCAAAGGACCAACCAATCCCCACCAAACACCGCAAATGATGCCGCATAAAGAAGAACCGTAGTGCTAAAAAGAATATGGGTCCTCACAAGCTCTATAGCAAGAGGGAGAGAAAGGCGCACTGTCATTTTTAAATAAAAACTGCAACTCCCCTATAACCTCACCATCATCCCCCCACCATCACAGTCTCTTCCACACCCCCCAATCCTCGCACCACATTCCATGCCAGACAAAAGCCCAACATGACAAAAAACACGCACAACATATAAATCCACAAATCCTCCGCATCATTTTACAGATTCACATTTTCACGCTTTTACATCTTTACAGAATGAAGCCAAACGAAAGGTTTACCACCCCGCACCGCTCCATAAACAATAGTCTGTAAATAATTTAAATGCTTGCCTAGCAAGTTTCCACCACCGACCACTCATTCATTTCAGATCACACCCTTCAAAGAGCGATGTTTTACGGCATAATAGGATAATTAACGAACCGTCTTAGAAAAAAGAAACGGCAGGGAGATATCAAATATATCAATGGTCGTCATCTACTGTCGTGTTAAGGGATGTTAACTCTTTATTTTTCTTAATTTTTACAACGCCAATCATTCCAGTGGAAATAATTAATGTAGACATCGCTAAAAAAGCATTCATCAATCCCACGAGTACAAAAAGTCCAGCAATAAAGCCAAACACTGCTTCCGCAGAGTTCGCTAAAGTTGAAAAAGTTCCAAAACTCTTACCAAAATCTTCACGACGAGAATATAATTGAATAGCTGAAACTAAACTAATATCAACAAATACACCGATAAATCCTAAAACAAAGGCTAGCCTTAAAATTAGTTTTAAATAAAGGATTGAAGTTAAAAGCATAACAAACAGAATAACCCCATACAGAAGCCAAAACACCATAAGCCTCAACGAGGTAATATTTAATATAATTTTACTATATAACAAACCACCGACAATAGTTCCAACAACCATGAGAGAAAAAAGTGAACTCACAAAGCGTTCCTCTCCCCTATAGAGAGAACAAAAGCCGGAATTAAAAATCTTAAAATTGCACCAGTAAAGAGAATAGCAAACGACGAGCCAACGAGCGTAATAAATAAATGTTTATTTTCTGTAGAAATATATTTAAGATAGGAAGCCGTTTCTCGATAAATTTTATAAAATTGAATGAGTTATTCTCATTTGAATTTAAATTCATGAGATTAAATAACACGATAATAGATATAAAATAGGTAAAAAAATCAAAAATGAGTACTGCCGATTTCTTTGCTAAAAAAAGCAGTAGAGAACAAACCAAAGGACCCATAACGGATGCAGTTTCCTCTATAATTTGAGCAATGCTATTTGCCTTTGTAAGACCCCTTGCTGAAAATATTCTGGGAATAGCAGCTTGAAAACCTGGTTGAAAAATACTTCTTCCTATGGTTGTATATATTGCCGCAAAAATAAGAACAATAATATGTGCAGTCCCTGTTATAGTGGTTATAAGAACGAATAATGAGGCGAATAGTCTCACCAATTCACTTAAGATCATATTTTTCTTCAGAGAAAATTATCCGCTAACCAACCGCCTATAGGTCCAAAAAGGAGAAAAGAGATAAATCGAAAAAATATACAAGACCTGTAAAAAAAGAAGTTATCTGTTAATTCTAAGACAAGTAAAATAAAAACAACTTCATAAGCATAGTCGCCAACTTTATAAATAAAGAGAGAAAAAAAGAGCTAATGGACTCTTTTCTAAAAATAAATTCATATCACCCACCCGATATTAAACTTTTCTACAGTTAAAGTTACACTCCCTTCAATACAATTGGTGATATGAACTTCAAAGGAACGCCCAATCAGTGTTCAAAATCCCCCCACCTAATAAAGTATCCCATACCTGATATCGACTCCAAAGAGCAGTGTTTTAGGGTATGATTGGATAAATTTATCATAGAACAGTGTCTTAACAAAAAAATCTTGAGATATTGTCTAGTATTGCGAACAATCAAATAACTGCCGTTTAACAAAGAAGCCCTCAGATAACACAGAAAGCTTGAAAACAGAGGCTATTTAAACATTGAATACCAACACAATGTCAAAAAAGCATGACTTAACTAAATTAAAAAAACTTCAAAAAATATAGGTCATTTAAGAGAAAAATGCTATAAGGTTAAAAAAGCGAGATCAATCATTCCTATACCCCACTCATTCCCATACCAATGACACCATCACGATCTTAACTTACGTGTTAGGACAGGAGTCTTGCTGACTGCCCATTTTGGGTTAACAGGTCTATTGCTAATTTATCAAATGAAACAAAGGTTTCACCGCCTAGCCAATGCCCCTCATAAGATATAATTCCATCAGCAAAATCTCCACCAGCCTCAAGCATAGCAAGTCCTGCTTCAACAGCAGGTCGATTCATGACAACCTTACCAGTTGCTAGCAGATCACGGACCATCAAAGCGACATCTTCTTTTGATAATTTTGCCCCGCGGCAAAGTATCCAAACAAGTTCGCAAAGACAAGGCAAAGAAATAGCTATGAGAGAAGCTTTTCTTAAGATCTTACTTGCTATTTCACCTTGCTTTTTATCATCTTGTAAAACAGCGCGGGCTAGAACATTTGTATCTACAGAAATCTTCATTTTTTCCCCGCCCAACCAGAAGCAGCAATTTCGTTCATTTCTTCAATGGTCAGTGGTTTTTTTAGTTTTCCAGCAAATCGTCCGATAAAGCTCTCAATTGTGCTTGTAGGCTGTGCTGCTTTTATACGAAGTTCACCACCTGGTAACTTGTCAAAGTTGATCCGCTCACCTGGTTTAACACCAAGGTGCTGAAGTAAATCCCGCTTCAGCGTCACTTGTCCTTTTGCTGTAACAGTTAATGAAGCCATAGAAAAATCCTCTTCGTACAGGTATCGTTATTGAATATATATAAAAATAATGAAAAATTCAATTACTTTCTTAAAATTGGCAAAGAGCTATAAGGCTAATCCTAAACGTAAGGAATTGTAAAATATATTCGTTTTCATACCGGAATATATACCTGATTATACCCGAAAAACACGCATCATTGAAAAAATGAGGCAAGCAGTGCGTTTATGCATCCTTCATCTTTTGCTTAAACAGCAAAGAAACTCTAATCTGTCGTCAAAATATCCCCACCTAAAGTTTCCCATCTGATATCATCACACCCCAAAGAACAGTGTTTTAAAAAACGCGACAAACAAGTCCTCCCTAAAATATTCAACACACACACGTGCACAAAAAACACCCAAATTGTCAATCTATATACCCAATATCAAACCTTAAAGAGTAGTTTTTACAGCATAATACAGCATAATACAGCAGAACAGGATAATTGTTGAGATCCAAAAATATTTTCATTTTCCAAATGTTTTCATTTGGATTGCCGATTTTCTGAAATTGCCTTATGAATAAATACTGTAAGTTTGATCGTCTACGCAGCGATCAATAGGGAAGACAAGCCCTAAACCCTAGCGTAAAAATGAACCCGCTTTGCGGATATCCCAGAATTCCGGGAGATTTTGCTATGTCCAGGTGCGTTAACACTAAAAGCAAAAAGCTGAGTCAAGTCAGTACTTTTAGACTCCCGGAATACCAATGCGAGGGCGCTCGCAACCGGAGGGGGGCTTGAAGTGCAAACCAAAAATCCACATTTTTCAACATTTTGCTAGGCAAAAGAATCCGTCACAGACGCATTGCAATGGGGCTTTCTCAAAAAGAATTAGGAAGCCATTTAGGCGTCAGTTTCCAACAAATCCAAAAATATGAAAAAGGTTTCAATCGTGTAAGCGCAGGATGTTTACTCAAAATCGCCCAAAAACTGGATGTCCCTATAAGCTTTTTTTACGCAGACCTTGCTACAAAAGAAAATATTCCTACAAAAGAAACTCTCTTACACCATAATCAAGAAACATACAGCGAAAAAGAACACGCCCTTTTGAAAAACTTTAGAGAACTCAAATCTAAAAAACAAAAAGCAATCTTGTGGCTGATTTCTAATTAAGCAAAAGCGCACCCATCAATATATCCCCCCCTGCCTAAAGTTTCCCATACCTGATATCACCACCCCCCTCAAAGAGTGAGGTTTGACGGCATATAGGATAATTCACACTATAGCTCGTTTTCTGTTTCCGTTATCGCTTTAAGTCAAGCTAATTGAAGATCAGCAGCGGGGGGTTAAAACTTGACTATTCGTGGCAAAGTGGAGTCGAACAAAAATGAAATTGTTGCTCAAAACCATGCCACCGATTGAGTTTACGAGACGGTAGAACAGTATCAAGGAGACAAACACCCGAAAAAACAAACATATGAGCGGTTAAGTAAAAATCAAAGATTAAACTTATAACGTTGAAAAAGCTGCCCTATGTTGGGGAATTCCCACACCCCTCCTGAATCTCAGAAAAATGAATTAAAACACATGTTTTGTTGATGAGCCAATCATTCAGAACGAACAATTGACAAAGAACGGTTCACCAATATCCTGATCCCCAACAAACAGAATAATCCACACAAACCAGAAAAAAGGAACAACGGCCCAGCCGAAGTGTGACCTAAAACAAACGCTCCAACAAAGGGAGCCAACAACATAGCTAAATTTTGTATAGACTGCACCCATCCAGAAGCCACCCCAATCTGTTCATTGAAATTGGTGACCAGATAAACGTTAGAAGATATGGAAAAGTAGGCACTCACCATTCCAATAAAAAAAGAACAGAAAAACAAAATCTCAATACGGAGTAAATCAAAGTAAAAAAGCACACTGAAATCAGTACAAAACAAACCATTGTTGACATTGCAAGCATTAACAACTCCGATATTTTGCCCATAAGGGGTTGATGCTTTGATTGTTGCACACTCCAAAACCCATATAAAATTACCAATCGCCGAAACGGATACCAACATCAAAAGAGCCTGTTTATTCATTTTCAATGCATTAAAGATGACAGGCAACTGATTATTCACCTAAAGATCATGGCAAAATACACAAACATCACCGCCACATAGGCATACCAAGTTGTCCCAAAAACCTATGCTGTAATTTCATGGTGTTCTCTGTTTTTATCATGAGTGACAAAAACAGGTTGTGCACAAAGACAACAAAACACCATACAGCCTAGCAATGGCAGAAATCCAGAAAACAATAAAGTCTATGTATCTGATAACAACACGCAGAGAGCGTACTCCCCAAAGCAGGTCCTTTCATCTTCGCCATGCTATTGATCATGTTAAGCACACAATAGCAATGAGTACGTTCTTTTTCAGGCACAGAATTTGCACTGAAAACGGAAATTGCTGAAATGGCTAGACTATTGAAAGTCGCTCGAATAACTGCCAGTATAATAAATCCTTGCAGACTCGCCGCCATCAATAAAACGACAGTACATAAGCCGGCTTGTAACAACAACGATGCCCGCAACCAATCTATCATATAATGATGACTTACCAACATTCCAATTGGCTTAGACAGAACGACACTAGGTCATAATGTTGCCGCGACATCATATTGATCAGCTTTCTAGGTGAACGCAGATACACGGTCAAAATCATGATATAACCAATCCAGCCCCAAATAACACCATGCCATTACCCCGCAAAGGCACCAACAAGCGATTTTATTGCCCCGTCTCTTTGCACCAAAACACGCCTCCTTCTTTTTTGTTAGCCATACTGATTGGATGATCAATTCTTGCCTGCACCCTAAAGGCATCGACAGCCTTCCTGCAAAAAAGCAATTTATAATTATCAATGATAACAAAACCATTGGTGATACGTCTTAGATATGTATTAAAAGTTCCATCATTGATTGAACTTAATCTGCGTCTCTGCGAATGATGACAATAATCAAGCCGTTAATCCAGCCCTTGAATCCAATTACGATAATCCCGCGCGCCTTCCCCTCAGCTCCAACACAAAAAACGCTCTGAGCCTCTCTTCTCAAGAGGAATGCCCCTTTATTCTTCTTCATCACTTTTCTGCGGCGGGGGTGGTAAAATATAAGCGCCTGAAAGCCAACGATTAAGATCAATGGCTCGGCATCTTGTGGAACAAAAAGGATAAGCATTTTGTTGTGACATTTGACCACAAATCGGACAAGGATGCGGAGGACGAGTCTCTTTTTGCAAATTTAGCTCTTTTTTTTCTTGGCGCACCTTTGTCATCTGCTCCTTCATTAATTTTTCTTCTGTTCCTTTTTTTTATTTTTGCTTTTCTCTTTTTGTTGCTTTTCACCTTGCATTGATCTTGCCTTAAAGTTTTTCTAATGCGTTTCTTCAGCCCAGTGAGTAAAAACTGGATAGTGATAAGCGGTCAAAAGATCAACTGTTTCAGCCAAAGGCAATCCCACAACATTGGAATAAGAACCCGTAATATAGACAACAAAAGCCCCTGCTTTTCCTTGGATAGCGTAGCCACCAGCTTTCCCTTGCCATTCACCAGAAGCAAGGTAAGCCTTCATCACGGAAGAGGTTAAGCGTCTAAAACGAACACGACTTTCAACCAATTTTACGGTTATTTTTCCACGTTCATTGAGCGCACAAACGGCGCCATAGACCTTATGCGCCCGTCCTGAAAGGTATCGTAAACATTCATAAGCCTCATCTTCACCCTCTGGTGAGGGAAGAATGGTACGCCCCACAGCCACCACCGTATCAGCGGCCAAGATAATCATTTTCTGTTCAGATAATTCTTCTTGACCATTCTGCAACTCTTCTTGACCATTCTGATTGTACCAGCGCAAAATTTCTTGGGCTTTCAGCGCTTTTTCTTTTGCCAAACGTTTGGCAAGATTTGCAGGATGTTCTTTTAATTTTGGCGTTTCATCAATATCGCTTGCACAAACTTGCTGAGGATCAATCCCTATTTGTGCTAAGAGCGCTAAACGCCTTGGCGAAGCAGAAGCAAGCACCAAATGAATTTCTTCTGTAAGAGTATCTGCCAAACGTTTTTTCCCCCACTCTCTTATATTTTTCATTTCCACCCCTTCACAATCGACTTCCCTCTCGCCCCCTTTTAAGTGCCCCATTTTAAGCGCTATTGGTCTCCTTATCCTTTTTCCGCATTAATTTACAGTTTTTCAAGGGCATTCAAACACTCACCTTTTTTCACTCATGAAAAGCAAGCTAAAAAACTGCTGAAAAATAATAGAAATAATATGATGGCTTTTAGAAAGAAGCGCAAGCCACCCATTAGGCTACTTATAGCGATATGTAATGCGCCCTTTTGTCAAATCATAAGGTGTCATTTCCACCATGATTTTATCACCTGCCAACACTCGAATACGATTTTTCCGCATTCTACCAGCAGTATGCGCAATAATTTCATGATCATTTTCCAATTTCACGCGAAACATTGCGTTAGGTAAGAGTTCAGTAACGATACCAGAAAATTCTAAAACTTCTTCTTTTGACATAAACAAACATTTCCTTTACAGTGCACATTTTTGTTAAGCTGTGCGTTATTCCAGCGTTCATATCCTATTTTCTTAAGTTTGTGAATAAAAATTCAACAAAAAGGGAAAGGTTTTTCAAGTTTAGTCTCTCATGTTCTCAAAAAACATCACCACACACACATTGAGACTCAAAACTTTCTCTCCACCAATTTTACCTGCCCATTTTCTCCAATTTTTATGATTATATTGGTTTCAGAGTGACGAGAAATTACGCTAAATTTTCTCTCCCTCAAGCATTTTCCCAACGCCTCTGACTATCCTCCACGACTTACAAACAATCATCATCCCTCCAACTTTTCCTCACCTTCCACACCCTAAACATGCGCCATTTAGATAAAGGCAAACACCTCTCCCCCATCCAGAAGCCCCCTCCTTTTTTCAAAAACATCCTTCATTCTTCCCACATCCATCCACGATATGCTCTACAACCTCTCTCCACTTTCTATGCATTTCCCTTCCAGCCTGACTCATTTTTCCTCCACACACTTCATCTAAGGCACCCTCTTTATGTTGCTCTCCCCACTTTTGAGAACACGATCCCTATACCTTCCGTATCATTAACCACAACGCCCCTAACAACATAAAGCCTTTCCTTTTTTGCACATTTCCGTTTTCGCGCTTTTACGTCATTACAGAAAGCAGCCAAATGAAACTTCCACCCCACCCGCGCTATTCTGTAAACAAGGCTCTACAACCCAGCTTCTTGCCTAGCCCATCTCCCCCTCCCACGCACTTCAGATCATCCCCCCTCAAACGAGACTATTTCATCAGACAAGACAAAGAAATCCAGTCTAAAATATTCACCACACACTCTACATCGTGATAAATTGATATACCTGATATCACCATCCCTCCAAATCACGGCGTTTTATGACATATTGATTTTTCTTGCCAAGCTTCTGAAACTACTTTATTGATAGTCCTGTGATTTTGATCGTCCACGCAACGATCAAATAGGGAGTTGAAGACCCGAAACCTAAACATAAATTTATCCCACTTTTGTGGGTTTCCCGGGATTCCGGGAGTTTTTGCTATGTCCAAGTGCATCTGTGCACTAAAAGCAAAAAGCTGATTTAGGTTCAGTATTTTCAACCTCCCGGAATACCAATGCGAGGGCGCTCGCAACCGGAGGGGGGCTTGAAGTGCCAACTAAAAATCCACATTTTATCAACATTTTGATAGGCAAAAGAATCCGTCATAGACGCATTTCAATAGGGCTTTCCCAAAAAGAATTAGGAAGCCATCTGGGTGTCAGTTTCCAACAAATCCAAAAATATGAAAAAGGCTTCAATCGTGTAAGCGCAGGATGTTTACTCAAAATCGCCCAAAAACTACAAGTTCCCATGAGCTTTTTTTACACAGACATTGCTACAAAAGAAGATACCCTAACAAAAGAAACTCTCTCACACCGCGATCAAGAAACATACAGCGAAAAAGAACACGCCCTTTTAAAAAACTTTAGAGAACTCCAGCCAAAAAAACAAAAAGCAATCTTCTGGTTAATTTCTGATTAAGCAAAAAACGCGATTTATAATCCATATTTCGCACTTTTTTAAAAAGTACCCAATCTTATAGTCTTAGAGATTATTTTGATTTCTCTTGCCAATCTCCTGAAATTACTTTATCACTTAAAGTGTAATTTTGGTCGTCTACGCAACGATCAAGAGGGAAAACAAGCCCTAAATCCGAGCGTAAAAATGAACCCACTCTTGTGGGGTTCCCGGGATTCCGGGAGATTTTGCTATGTCCAGGTGCTTTAAGCACTAAAAGCAAAAAGCTGACTCGGATTCAGTACCTTTAACTCCCGGAATACTAATGCGAGGGCGCTCGCAACCGGAGGGGGGCTTGAAGTGCAAACCAAAAATCCAAATTTTATCGATATTTTGATAGGGAAAAGAATTCGTCAAAGAAGAATTGCTATAGGGCTTTCTCAAAAAGCATTAGGAAACTATTTAGGCGTCAGTTTTCAACAAATCCAGAAATACGAAAAAGGTTTAAATCGTGTAAGCGCAGGATGTTTACTCAAAATCGCCAACATACTCGATGTCCCCGTAAACTTTTTTTATGCAGACATTGCTACAAAAGAAGATACCCTAACAAAAGAAACTCTCTCACACCGCGATCAAGAAACATACAGCGAAAAAGAACACGCCCTTTTGAAAAACTTTAGAGAACTCAAAGCGAAAAAACAAAAAGCAATCTTGTGGCTGATTTCTGATTAAGCAAAAGCGCAACAATTGACATTATTCCATTCATATACCCCCTTTAAGTCAAATTCAAACCAACACACCACACCTCTCAAAGAGCAGTGTTTTACGGCATAATAGAATAGAAAGTTTTTGATTTTTCTTGCCAATCTCCTGAAATTGCCTTATGAAGGAATACTGTAATTTTGATCGTCTACGCACCGATCAAGAGGGATTAAAGGTCCTAAATCCGAGCGTAAAAATGAACCCACTCTTGTGGGGTTCCCGGGATTCCGGGAGATTTTGCTATGTCCAGGTGCTTTAAGCACTAAAAGCAAAAAGCTGACTCGGATTCAGTACCTTTAACTCCCGGAATACTAATGCGAGGGCGCTCGCAACCGGAGGGGGGCTTGAAGTGCAAACCAAAAATCCAAATTTTATCGATATTTTGATAGGGAAAAGAATTCGTCAAAGAAGAATTGCTATAGGGCTTTCTCAAAAAGCATTAGGAAACTATTTAGGCGTCAGTTTTCAACAAATCCAGAAATACGAAAAAGGTTTAAATCGTGTAAGCGCAGGGTGTTTGCTGGAAATCGCTCAAAAACTAGAAGTTCCCATGAGCTTTTTTTATGCAGACATTGGCACAAAAGAAAATCTTTCAACACATGCCGCACACTATGATCAAGAAACATACAGCGAAAAAGAACACACCCTTTTAAAAAACTTTAGAGAGCTCCAGCCGAAAAAACAAAAAGCAATCTTGTGGCTGATTTCTGATTAAGCAAAAGCGCACCATCAACATTATTTGCCAATATATCCAACACCCCCTAGAAACTTCAGATCCCCCCTCTAAATCACGCCGTTTCATCAGACACGACAAATACGTCCTATTCTAAAATATTCTTGCCCCTTCACCACCCTAAAGTAAGATCACTGAAAGCGCCGGTCAATCGCTCTTCAAAAACGAAACTTTCCCCCTCCATTCCCCACACTCTCTACTCTCGTCAATTTCTCTCGGCTTCATCCCAACTTCCCCCTCCATTCACAGAGACTGTTTTCCCCATTTATCTCACCACATTCCATGCCATGACAAAAGCATACACAATGCACAAATCCTCTACTCCTTTTTCACGAATATACGTTTTTACGCTTTTACGTCATTACAGAATAAAGCCAAATGAGATTTTCAAATTCCCCTTGCACCGCTTTGTAAACACAAGTCTGTCAACAATACAGCTTCTTACTCTAACGAATTTCCCTGCTGATCTCAGATCACGACACCACAAAGAATGCTGTTTTATCGGACAAGAAAGATAAGTCCAGCCTAAAATATTCCCCACACACTCTTCTCCAATCAACGTGCTTAACACCCCTCTTCATCCCAACTTCTCCCTCCCTCCATAGACTCTTCATCTTCACGTCCCAATCTTCTCTCCACATTCCATGCCACGATAAAATCATACACCACGCATAAAGTCCCAGCTTCCTTTTTTTGCACATTCCAGTTTTTACGCTTTTACGTCTTTACAGAAAGTAGAAAATCTGTAAAAATGCATTCCACAATAACTTTTTCAACAACTGTCTTTAAAATCTTGCCTCCCTTTTCATTTAAATCCCCCTATTTCACTTAAATCATAGATATAAATCGCCCTATTATTGTATTGACCAGCATAAACTTTTCAACAAATTCTAGCTATCAAAAGGGTTCATAAGAAGCATTTTACGACTTTTAAAAGAATTTTTATTTACATCCAATGCTTTCTTGTAACTTGATTGACTATAAGAAAATTTGAAACGAGAAAACCTTTTCGTTTTTCTCATTCAACATCCGCAACGATCACTTATCCTTATAAGTCAATATTTTTTTGTAATACAAAACGCGCCAAAAGGAATATACTTGCGTTGCCTATTCACACGCTTGTTTTAAAGACAGATCTTTCAACGCTCGTCACACCTATTTCGCGAACGCTATCCGTGAAGAAATGGTAAAGCCCCCATGAAGTATATAAAATCCATTCAGCCCTCTATCTTTACGCTTATGGAAGAACACGACAGCACCATCACAAAAACCCCGCCAGCCCCCCATGTTGCGGAAAGCCTTTGGTTCGAAAGACGATTCATTAAAGGCATGCCTTTCTTGTACAGTTTTTATCCACATGGCCCACCCACTTATGATGGACAAGAAAGTAATTTTAATTGATTCAATATAAGAGAACTGGTGATGAGAAAATTTATTATATTCAGCGTTGTGCTTCACGTTGAAAATGATAATTTACCACCATAAATCAATATATTAACAAAGAAGAGAGTCATCATCAAGACGCTTTACCTTTTTCTAAAAAAGGCTTCACACTGAAAGAAAACATCTAAAAATTAGATAAAAAAAAAAGGTTTGCCTTTAATAAACAAACCTCTGCAGAAAATTATTCAGATAATTTTCGAAATTTTAAATTAATCCCTCTAGAAACAGTAAAGATACTTTAGAAGCACCAAGATGCTTTAGAAGCTTCAAAATGAATACAAAAACTTATTTAGTACAACGTTAAAAAAAATCAAGAATAAAAATTTTTTATCGTTAATGCGCCTTAAAAAAGGAGGCTTCTTAGCCCACGCAACTCAACAATCTGGAGCTGCTCTACAAACGCCTCCAACCAATCCCTTCATCTCCCTCAAAAGACAGTATAAAAGGTTGACAGAGCAAGTCTTCGCTTAAAAAATATCAATCGCAAGCGCTCATAAAAGCCAGCGTCAGCATAAAAGATCAAATTATCAAAAATCTTACTGAAACGTCTTCCCAATAAATAAAAAAGAAGCGGTTAAATACTTCCGCCTCTTTAACAATAAAAATTATGATGAGGGATTATTAAAAAATTTCAAGACTGAGAAGGGAACCAATTTGATAACAATTCATACCTTACAGGATCATCGGCACATTGTCCACCACCACATTCCAGTATGGTAGAAACCAAATTTGCCGCAATCAAAAACACAAATAAGAAACTTGCCGTTTTACTCAAGAATGGAAAAGGAGAAAATTCTTTGAACTTATGTGCCAATTCGCCTAAAATCATGACAAATGAAACAGCAAAGATACAAAGAACAGAAATAATGAAAGCCCAAGTATAAAAATGCAATCCAAAGAATGTTGAACCATATCCCAAATCATCGGGTGTGATATGCAAAAATACTTGCCGTGCTGCAACGGCACTCGTTACCATACAACCGATAATAACCATACCATAATGGGTATTTTTCACCTTATGGTGAATATTGAGCAAGAACCCACACCCTGCCAGAATCAATCCAACGCGCTGCAGCAAACAAAGGGGACAAGGTAACTCAAACTTTACCAATTGATAATAAAAAGCCACCACCAAGACAATGGATAATCCAATGAGTCCTAGCGTATTCATAAATATGATGAAGTGAGGATTTTTTTCAACATGTTCCATGGCTATTCTCTTAAAAAGATAAATTTAAAGTAGAAGTTGCGTGATGATTAAAAGTGAGAAGAATGACAACGAATAAAATTGCCCACAAAACATAACTTATATTTTTTTTGCCATACATAGTCGTTATTGCAGTACCTAAAGCGATTAAAAATGGAAAAAACATGGCTTTTAAATCTCCTTTACATCCAGTGTTTAACTTTTAATTTACTTCAGCGTTCACCATATTATAAAATTAGGCAAAAAAGAGACCATGGATTTATTATGCACAATTCGTCATCCCCTTTTCTTGTCATTATATTGTAAGTGAAAAAACGCAGAACCATATAATCGCTAAAAAACACATCTCAACAAAAGCACAAAAGCGTTGATTATTCGCTTCCCTTTATATCAGCCATTATTAAAGATATATCAACGATTATAAAGAGCATATTCCCCCCACTCATAAAAGAATTATTTGAACAGCAAAATGAATAGCCTTTGAAATCGAGAAATATCCATCTCTTTTTCTCATAAGCAGTATTTCAAATTGAAACAGATTTCGTATAATAGGTGATCGTGTTTATTTTAGCAAATAAAAAATGAAACATTTAAAAAAACTTACAATCAATGGCTTTCCCCCAATGTATTTTTCCTCTTATCTTAAATAAACAACAATCCCGCAGCTCAACAGCCTTATGGTCCAACATCACTCCTTCATTCCCCCTCAAAAAAAGTGCTTCATAACCTCCAATACTTTAGTTTTTCATCTTTCGAGATCCCTCTTTAAATTTTTAGCTTTCCATCTTATTTGAAAAATAACTGTTTCTCTATCATCAATTGGCTTTGCAAAGAGAATATAAAACTTTAAAAAATAATGATAAAGAATCGCATTGAACCTGTGAAAAGGATGGTAAATGATGAAAAAATCATGTGATGTCGCGATTTTAATGGGGAGCCAATCGGATTGGCAAACGATGTGCCATAGTGCAGATATCTTGACGAATCTTGGTATTTCTCATAGTTCGCATATTGTCTCAGCACATCGAACCCCTGAACGCCTTTATCAATTTGCAAAAGAAGCAAAAGAAGCAGGGTTTAAAGTTTTAATTGCCGGTGCAGGGGGTGCAGCGCACCTTCCTGGTATGCTAGCAGCCCTTACTCCTCTTCCTGTTTTTGGCGTTCCAGTGCATTCTCATTCTCTTTCTGGTCAAGATTCTTTGCTTTCAATTGTGCAAATGCCAGCAGGGATACCCGTTGGCACATTAGCAATTGGCAAAGCAGGCGCAATTAATGCAGCACTTTTAGCCGCAGCCGTTATGGCCATTTATGATCATGATCTCGCTCAACGTTTACAAGATTGGCGTCAACAACAAACAGCCAATGTCGCCCAAACGCCTGTAACGGAGGTTTAAAATGGCACCGTTTTCCACCCCTCCCTCCTCCAACATCCCCTCACCTAATATGTTACCTCCAGGCAGCGTCATTGGTTTAATGGGCGGTGGACAGTTAGCACGGATGCTCGCCATAGCGGCCGCAGAATTAGGATTTCGAACAATTATTTTTTGCCCTGAGGCCGATTGCCCAGCCGCTCAAACAGCAAACAGCCATATTGTTTCCTCCTATGATGATACATCAGCTTTAGATCATTTTATTTCTCAGTGTGATGTTGTCAGCTATGAATTTGAAAATCTTTCGCTTCAAACGATTCAATATATAGAGAAGAGTAAGCCTGTTTATCCTTCTTCCAAAGCATTAGGGATCACGCAAGATCGACTTTTTGAGAAGCAGTTTTTACGTGATCAAGGGATTGGCACCGCCTCATGGTATGCTGTTGACGATTCTTCTTCTCTTCTTTCTGCGCTCGATGCCTTAGACGGACGTGGTCTTTTAAAAACGCGTCGTTTTGGTTATGATGGAAAAAACCAGATCAAGCTTGATCGCCCCAATGAACAAACCCTTGACGAAGCCTTAAAAACTTTTCAGGAGCAACCTTGTATTTTGGAAGAAATAATTCCTTTTTTATCGGAAATTTCGGTTCTCTCGGCTCGCACAAAACAAGGGGAACATATTTTTTATGATTGCCCTGAAAACCAACACAAAAACGGGATTCTTTATAAATCCTTTGTTCCATCACATATTCCACTTGACGTGCAAAAAGCAGCCCAAGAAATCAGCCTAACAGTAATGGATGCCCTCGATTATGTTGGTGTTCTTTGTGTTGAGTTTTTTGTCTTAACGGATGGTCATCTTTTAGTAAATGAATTAGCGCCGCGTGTCCATAATTCTGGTCATTGGACACAAAAAGCATGCATAACTTCACAATTTGAACAGCATATCCGTGCTATTTGCGGACTTTCCTTAGGCAGTTCCTATCGCCATAGCGATTGCCAAATGACAAATCTTCTTGGTAACAATTTGAGCACGTTAAAATATTTTCTCACGCAAGAGCGCACCTCGATCCATTTATATGGCAAAAGCACTGCTCACCCTCACCGCAAAATGGGGCATGTCATCCAATTAATGGGACCACGCTAGCAAACCTTAACGCCCACATATAAAAACGCTTTTTCACCCAAGTGAAGACAGAAAAAACAACCTCTCCCCTCACACCGATATCCAGTGACTCAAAGCGCCCCTAACCTTTTAGCGCGCCCCTGACAGGGCTTCACACCCTCCTACAAACTCTGCTCTTTTAAAAACATCACCTCTTCCCCCCCAAACGGCTTCACATCTAATCTCCCCTCAAAAACAAATCTTCAGCCCCCACCGATTGACCATCCATGCGGCGCAACAAGCGCTCCCCACCCCCTTCAATCCTCTTTCCCCACCCCAAAGCTCTTTTCCCCTCCTTTTCTCAAAAACATCCCTCCACGACTAAAAACAATCCACCACCCCACCAAACTTCACCTCACCTCCACCTTCTACAACATCATTATTCTCCCATGAGAGAGGCAGCCACTTCATTTCCCTTTTAATCCCAATCTTTAGAAATAGACCGATCTATTGCCCCCATAGATACAATCCACGTTGCGCTTTTATTGCCTCTAGCCTCTCTTCTTATGTTTATTTTTTCACAAAAGCATAGTTTTGTTTTATCATGACAACATATTGATTTATAATGATAATTCACTGTTTTGTATGTTGAGTGAGAGTCCCGAATATCGTAAGATTCTCTCA
>NZ_JBHILZ010000014.1:0-41963 GCF_042193725.1 Bartonella sp. OT172YNZD
TGCTCAATGGATTTACCGTTATACCATTCACGGTCACCGCAGTGAAATGGGATTGGGTGCCTTAAGAAATGTTTTTTAAGATAATACTATCCAATTTTTTCATGATCATAATCCTCAATCTAACAAAGATGAAAAATGACAAAAAGTTTCGCTATAATAATTTTCGCCTATAACAATTAAAGAAGCGAGCATTCGTTGAACCGTAACTTCTTTATTATAGAATATTTATAGCACACTTTACTGTTGAGATGCATGACATTAAAACGCATGACCACGATCTGTAGAATCAAGCTTTGGCGAGAAAAACATTTCAGTATCTTCTTGTAAGACATTTTGACAATTTTTAGATTCCTTAACAGCTTGTCCTGAAAGAAAACACTTGTTTTCCCGTTCTTCCCTTAATTTTGCATTTTTCTTAAAATCTTCTACGCTATAGTTTTTTTCACACCCCACAACGAATTACCCCTCTTTAAACACCTTATCTGTTAACATTACCTCCAAATGAGTTTTAAATTTTCATACTGTACGAGAATACAGCCTTACTACCACTTACTTGCTTTCAAAGTGAACACTCTGCGTAAAATAACGCAAGAAGAGCTCAGGACAGCCATCGTAGGAGTTTGTCATAAAATACAATGAGAAGGAAAAAGCTGAAACTGAGTAAAAATGACGAAATCAAAAGACAAACTAATGTTTTTTTTCCAACTGATTTCAAATAGTGACATTGCGATATAAATTGCCCCTAGCCCTATAGAACGCCTATGAGCATTATAATGCTTAGTATCACTATCAATGGACTACAAAGCCACTACAAAAAAGTATGAGCTCTTTTTACCTATTTGTATGTTGATTATTTTTCCCCCATCGAATGTTTAAATAAAAACGTCCTATGATATAGAGAAAACAATCAACAATGCAAATCATTTTTACGAAGATTTCTTCGTGTAGAGTCTTCTTTGAAATCCATCTTTTAGAAGTCTGAATTTAGAAGCAGATAATTATGAAAGCTTTCTAAGGAATGCAATAGATTGATCACTTTTAAAGAAGTCAAAAAACGTGATCCAATCCTGAAGACAAAATTCTGATGAAAAAAATTTTTCTATGAATTCTTTTAAAGCATTTTACAATATTCTATCAGTTATATCAAACGTTATCCCATTTTGAGGTCTGTTCATTTTTCACTTTTATCAACTCCACTCTAGAAACCCGTTTCTTGAGCGTTTTTTATCGTTTCACTTTCTCCTTCAAACACAAATGCTCAAAAACGCTTTGCCACCAACAATGAAATTTTCCTGCTTTTATAAAACACATAAGTAAAAACAGAGAAACGATTTTGAGAGCAAACCTACCTTGAAAAGGGAAGTATCATCCATTTACTTCACAAACGAAAATAATCTCACGATTTATTCAAATTTGCCCTATGGTCTGGTGCAATTTTATTGATAAAGTTTTCTCTATAAAAATTTAAGTAAATATGTTTGTTAAAACCAATCACGGATTTGCAAAGGGGTTGTAAGATCCATTATCTCGCCGCCATTTTAAAGGTTCAGTGAAATCACTTGACCAAAGACCAATCTTGTTGTTGCGTGCTTTTTCTTCTGCATAGTGGTACTGGGTTGGAATAGGATTTTTCCCTTCTTTTGAGAGCACCAACATACCTTCTGTAAGACCTACCTCAGCTAAATCAACCCCTTGAACAAAACATTGCGCATAATAAACACCATTGTGCATCAACGCCTGTTTACAAGATAAATCCTGCCCAAGTGTTTTGGTGACAAGCCAAGCCGTTGTAACTGCACCACACGGCCATTCCTGATCATTTAATCGTGCTTTTTGGCGTGGTGCACATGTGTCTACACCATAAAGATGAATATCACGGGTAATATATGAGCGCCAAGATTGTGCAGCAGGCGTCAGTAATTTAAATGTAACCCCACTTGTAACAGAGGACTTACCATGAAAAAAAACAACATTATTTGCAACATCGTTTAATGAAACACTCTTCTGCAAATCGAGAGCTGATTCATTTTTTTCTAATTGCTGTTTGGTGATAGATTTAACCAACTTTTCTTCTTCTCGATAAAGATTGACAATATCTTGGATATCTTGCATCTCAAATATTTTAAGAATGCTGAAATCTGTTTTATCTTTATATTGGCTTAATCCCCACACTATGGAACCCATAATGTAAATAATAACAATCAATTTAAATAGCATTTCTTAACACGCTCGCTCAAAAAATTCATTGTTTTTCTATCCCTTCACATTATTTATCAGCAATCCCCTTGTTTTTAAAGAAAAAATCCAAATATCTGTGTTGCATATTAACTACATTTTGTAAAGAATAATATTCCTTCTTGCATTGTTTTAATATTGTTGTCTTTACCAATGCATGCAACTTAAAATTGCCATTTTCATATAACACAATCTCAATTTGAAAAGACTTCTGTCTCTTTAAGAAAAGAGTTTGAGAGTGAACAGACCCACTATCAAGGCTTTTAAAACAAACAAACGAGGAGAATTTAACTGTCATCAAATGACAATACTCTTCAGTTTTTAGAGGCAATGGAATGTCGACATATGAACAAATATTATTTGTTAAAGAGAGGTAAAATGACAGATAATAGATCCCAGAACATCGTTTTTATCGTTATCATGACCATGTTGTTTTTTACAACATTCCTTGTATCAGATCCTTCTTATGCTGCTCCTGCTGCTACTGGAGGTGGTTTCGGGAATCTTGATGGTGTTTTAGGCAACATTGTCGCAATGATGACGGGTCCAACGGCAAAGCTTATTGCAATTATATGTGTTGCTGCTGTGGGTATTGGCTGGATGTACGGCTTTATTGATTTACGCAAAACAGCTTACTGTGTTCTTGGTATTGCTATTGTTTTTGGTGCCCCCGCTCTTGTCAGTAAATTAGCGAGCACAGTATAAATGAACGAAGATACTCTTTTCCTTGCCTGTACACGACCGGCCATGTTTGCCGGTGTCACAATAGAAGCGATGGCGCTCAATGTCATGGCGACGTCCATTCTTTTTATTTTGACGAGTGGTTTTACCGTGATTGGTCTTGGTATTGGGATGCACTTTATTTTGCGTGAAGTGACAAAGCATGATCACAACCAATTTCGCGTATTATTTGCTTGGCTCAATACCCGAGGAAAACAAAAAAACCTCAACCGATGGGGAGGAAGTTCTACCTCCCCCTTGCGCCTTATCCGCACTTATAAGGAACTAAGCTGAAGGAGCCAAGCCGGTGAAACAGATGTCAATAATGAAACGGGAAACTTTGCCTGAAGAATATATTCCCTATATACGCTATATCAACCAACATGTCGTTGCTTTGAATTCACGCTGTTTAATGATTGTGATGGCTGTTGAGGGTGTAAATTTTGACACTGTGGATATTGATCAATTAAATTCTTTACACAACCAATTAAACACCCTTTTAAAAAATATCGCAGATGAACGGGTTGCTTTATATTCTCACATCATCCGCCGCCGTGAAACTATTTACCCAGAAGGTCATTTTCTTTCATCTTTTGCAACAACATTAGATGAAAAATATAAAAAGAAAATGGTTTCGCAAGAACTGTATAGAAATGATCTGTTTATTTCACTACTTTGGAATCCCGCAATAGATAAAACAGAACAACTCGTTTCATTTTTTCAGCGCTTAAGCAAAGCGAAGAAAACACAATCTGAACCCGATGAGGAAGCGATTCGTAAACTCGAAGAGTTAAGTCAAGATCTTATGCAAGGTTTGGAAGAGTATAAAGTCCGTCTGCTATCAATCTATGAACATGAAGGTATTTTATTTTCTGAACAAAGTGAATTTCTCCACCAGCTGGTGGGGGGAAGACGTGAGCGTATTCCTCTCACATTTGGAACTATTGCTTCAACAATTTACTCGGATCGTATTATTTTTGGGAAAGAAATTATCGAAATTCGCCATGAAAGCAATGAACGATTTGTTGGCATGTTTGGATGGAAAGAATACCCTTCTAAAACACGCCCTGGTATGACCGATGGTTTGCTTACGGTACCATTTGAATTCATTTTAACACAATCCTTTGTCTTTAAAAGTAAGGCGGCTGCTAGCGCGATTATGAGCCGCAAGCAAAATCAAATGATCAATGCGGCTGACCGTGCTAGCTCACAAATTGATGCACTAGATGAAGCACTAGATGATTTAGAATCAAACCGTTTTGTTTTGGGCGAACACCACATTTCTTTAGCTGTTTTTGCTGATCACCCCAAAATATTGACTGAGAACTTATCAAAAGCACGAGCCCATTTAACCAATGGAGGAGCCGTAATTGCCAGAGAAGATTTAGGATTGGAAGCGGCATGGTGGGCACAACTTCCTGGAAACTTTAGCTATCGTACGCGTTCAGGCGCCATTACCAGCAGAAATTTTGCCGCTTTATCGGCCTTCCATTCTTTCCCCGTTGGCAAACTGAATGATAATGTTTGGGGAGCTGCTGTCGCATTGCTAAAAACACAGGCTGGTTCACCTTACTATTTTAATTTTCATTATGGCGATCTTGGAAACACGTTTGTTTGTGGTCCATCAGGATCTGGTAAAACAGTGATTGTTAATTTTCTTCTCGCACAATTACAAAAACACAATCCAACCATGGTTTTCTTTGATAAAGATCAAGGAGCAGAGATCTTTGTACGAGCTGGAGGAGGGAAATATAAACCTCTAAAAAATGGGCAGCCCACAGGGATTTCTCCCTTAAAGGGCATGGAATACACTGAAAAAAATAAAATCTTTCTCCGTAATTGGATCTTAAAGCTGGTGACCGCTGAAGGACAAATCGTAACAGAAGAAGAGCGACAAGATATTACCAAAGCCATCGATTCTTTGGAAAACTTACCCCCGACACAACGCTCTCTTGGTGCACTTCAGCTGTTTTTTGACAACACATCAAAAGAAGGTATCGCCATACGACTACAACGCTGGATTAGAGGCAATGATTTAGGATGGGTTTTTGATAATGATCAAGATGATCTCAATTTAAATGCACAGTTCATTGGATATGACATGACCGATTTCTTAGATAATGAAGAAATTCGGCGCCCCTTAATGATGTATCTCTTTCACCGCATTCTTGATTTGATTGATGGGCGGCGTATCATTATTGTCGTTGACGAGTTCTGGAAAGCTTTGGAAGATGATTCATTCAAAGCTTTTGCGCAAGATCGGCTAAAAACAATCCGTAAACAAAATGGCATGATGCTCTTTGCAACACAAAGCCCTAAAGATGCTTTAAATTCCACAATTGCGCACACAATTATTGAGCAATGCCCCACTCAAATATTTTTTCCAAATCAAAAAGCAAATTACAATGATTATGTCGAAGCTTTCAAACTTACTGAGCGTGAATTTGAACTGATACAGTCAGAATTAAGCAGAGAATCTCGTCGTTTTCTTGTCAAACAAGGACAAAGTTCCGTCGTTGCAGAACTTAATTTACGTGGAATGAATGATGAGATCGCTGTTTTAAGCGGCACAACAAAAAACATTGAACTCATGAATGAAATTATCAACGAATATGGAGCTGACCCTGACAAATGGCTGCCCATATTTTATCAAAGGAGAAAAAATCAATGAAAAAATATGGCTTAGTTACACTGTTATCTTTTTCTTTTATTTCTCATGCAATATCACAAACAACACTCGATGCGGATGAATATTATAAACAAGCACTCGAGAACACACAAAAATTAGATGCTGCAAAATCAGAAACAGCTGAAACCATTTATAAAACTGCAACTGAAACTGCAAAAAAAATAAAAGAAATAAGTCATCAACTTGAAAATATTAAATCAAAACCAGACACAAAACCCGAAGAATTGCAAACCCTTCGACAAGATTTGCAAGTAAAACTTTCTCTTCTTCAAGCTGATCTTCAAGTAGCTTCTTTAAAACTTCAGTCTCTTGATATGATTCAAGCAAGAGATACGAAAACAAAAGACGAAATGCGTGAAGAAAAGGAACAACAAAAGCATAAATATCTTGAGGCACAATTAAAAGAAAAAGAAAAACAATTAAAAGAAAAACTTGAAAGTACGAATACAAATGTCAGACTTTAGTTTTTCTCCATTTGAAAGCGTTTCTGGTTATATTTTAAAACCTCTCGATAATGTGATGGACACAACGGTGAGTGGGTTATCTTCTGCTATTTCAGCACCCTTAAATCTCGCCGCAATCATTTTTATCTTTCTTTATGGCTATAATGTTATGACAGGTCGCGTTGCGCTTTCCATGCATAATCTTCTCAATAATGTTGTTAAAATCGTTGTTGTGACAACAATGGCAACGAATGCGGATACATTTAATACTTATGTCAAGGATATTTTCTTCAATGATTTATCCAACGCTATTGGGAATGCGCTTAACAGCAATCCTGCAAGCTCCAATGTTTTTGATTATATTTTGTTAAAGGCAAATGCTCGCTATCAAGAAGTCTTATACAATGCTTGGTTTTTTGAAAAGATCGTTGTGGGGCTTCTTGGTTCTATCATGCTTTTAGCCGTTATTCTTTTTTGTATAGGTGGTTTTATTGTGCAAATGTTTGCACAAGTTGCACTCGTAATGATTATAGGTCTCGGGCCTCTATTCATTAGTTTGTATTTGTTCAATGCAACGCGAAAATACACCGATGCATGGATTACAACTTTGATCAATTTTACCATTTTACAAGTTCTCGTGATCATGCTTGGAACAATTATATGTCAAGTTATCCTACAGGTTCTCAAAGTTTCATATGAATCAATCTATGTTCTTTTCCCCCCTGTCATCGTCATTTCGATCATAGGGGTTATTATCTTCCGTGCACTTCCCGGTATTGCAACAGCGCTAGCCTCTGGCGGACCATACTTTAGCACTGGTGTCTCTTCAGGAGGACAGGTTTTCACAATGCTTGCCAATGGTGCAAGAGCGAGTGGTAATACAGTAAAAAATGCCGCTTTACAAATCTCAGGTGCTGCCGGTAACGCTGCTAGAAGTGCGGCAGGCATGGCAGCAAAAGCAGGTAGATCTGGAGGCAGTCGTGGTCGGTTTTAAGATAAAGCACCTCTTTACAAGAATAAGCATTTTTGTTTTTGCCTTGCGTGCGCCCTTTGGCACACGCGCCATGATCCTGTTCCATGTAAGACCTAACATCTTAGGTCTTACAACAAAATCAATCAAAGTCTTGCATTACATAGACTTGTAAAAGTGTCCAGAATAAAGGCTCTCATGCATTGTATTCCAAGATATTTGTGAGTTCAAAAAATGAAACGAAAAATAACTTTTATTATGGTCCTAACAATCGCTCTTACTGGTTGTGCATCTTTGAGTGGCCCCAAAAAACCACCACGCTGTAATGGCAAACATACACGTGCTTTAAATAAAGATAAGTGGAATTGGGGCAATAAAAACGTTGTCCACCCAGAAAAGAGCGTAAAGCCCGTTACCACTCCCATCATTCTCAATACTTTGGAAAGTGAAAAAGCAACAGCCAATTCAGCTTTATTAAAGCCGGTTATTCATGAAGCACGATCTGATAAAACTGTGGAGATTACGCGTGAAAAGTGATGCCCTTGAAGAATATATAAAAGAAGCGCGCTCATTTGATATTGATCGCATGCATAGCATGCGCGTGCGAATGAAAATTTCCATGGCTTTAACTGTGCTTTTTGGATTGATGACGATTGCGCTGGCTTTAGCTGTCGCAGCTTTGACGCCTTTGAAAACGGTAGAGCCTTTTGTTATCCGCGTTGATAATTCAACAGGCATTATTGATACTGTAAGCGCTCTAAAAGAATCCCCTAACCACTATGATGAAGCGATAACGCGTTATTTTGCCAGCCAATATGTTCGTGCCCGTGAAGGTTTTCAAGCATCAGAAGCAGAAAACAATTTTCGCTTAATTTCTCTTTTATCTTCTCCAAAAGAACAAAACCGTTTTGCAAAATGGTACGCGGGCAATAATCCAGAAAGTCCGCAAAATATTTATCATAATATGATTGCTATCGTCACAATCAAATCAATCTCTTTTATAAGCAAAGATCTTATCCAAGTTCGTTACTATAAAACGGTCAGAGACTTTAATGAAAAAGAAAATATTTCCCATTGGATTTCAATCTTAAATTTTTCCTACGTGAACGCTCACATTTCAACGTCTGATCGTCTCATCAACCCTCTTGGTTTTCAAGTATCGGAATATAGATCTGATCCAGAGGTGATAAAATGATCAGACTTTTACAAACAATCTTTTTAATTTTTACGATCACTCTCAGCTTTCACACAGTCTTCTCACTTGCAGAAACAGCGCCTGTCAGTGCGCATAAAGATAACCGCATCAGATTTGTCAATTATGACCCCTACAACGTCGTACAAATCATTGGCTCCATTCGCTCTTCAGTTCAGTTGGAATTTGCCGATGATGAAGAAGTAACCTATGTAGGAATTGGAAATTCCGTTGCTTGGCAAGTTGCACCGGCTGGTCACTTTGTTTTTCTCAAACCGCGTGAAGTCCAACCTGTGACCAATTTACAAATTGTCACAAGCCGCCAAGATGGAACACAACGATCTTATCAATTCGAGCTGCAAATCCGTGAAGGCGATGTTTCAGCCGGCAATGAGACGTATTTCTTGGTAAAGTTTCGTTATCCAGAAGATGAAGCCTTGCGTAAGAAATTAGCCGAAGCAGAAAAAGCAAAACAACGTGAAGAAAACTTTGTCAATGATATTTTAAATATCCATGAAGATTTTGGACCACGCAATTGGGCTTATGAAGCCCAAGGCTCATCCCTCATTGAACCTGCGTCTGTCTATGATAATGGGAAAACAACAACCTTTACTTTTTTAGGCAATATTGAAATCCCTGCCATTTACATTGTATCGCCTGATGGGCAAGAAGCGCTTATTCCTAAATCGATTAAAGGCAACAAGGTTATTGTTCATGCAACAGCTGCACAATTCACGCTACGGCGTGGGAATGAAGTTTTGTGCATCTTTAATAAAAGGTTTGTACCAGAAGGAATTAACCCTGAAACAGGTACAACATCACCATCTGTACAACGTAAAGTGAACCTAGGAAGCAGCCATGAATAACACCGTGGATGAAAAAAGCATTAATGATCGTGATACAATAAAAAATGCTCAAGGAAACAATCAACAGAACAATGTAGGGAAAGCTATTGCTCTTATTATTCTTTTCAGTGTCTGTCTTTATTTAGCCTATTCAACACTTGTTACAGACAAAAAACAACCAATTGAATCTTCAAAAGAAGGAAAAGTTATAAAACAAACAGAGCTTTTTCGCCCTGCAAAGCCTACCCCTCCCCCCCTTGAACAGCCTAAACGAAATAACGCTCTATTGCCAAAAGTCGAGCTACCAACACCAAACATCAATCAATTAAATTCTGATGACTCACTTCTGGAAGCAGCACAACGTGCTCCTGTATTAGCTTATGCAAATACACAACAAGGCAAAATAGATTCACAAACAAATAATGGTGCTTTGTTTCACCAACTTGAAAGCAAACCTGATGAAACGACACAACGTTTTAATCATCTTCTCAAACCCACAGTGCTTGAAGGTATTCGTGCTTCAACCCTTGGTAATCGAAACTACATCATAGCGATGGGAACTTCTATCCCTTGTATTTTAGAAACAGCCATCAACAGTGATCAACAAGGGTTTGCCAGTTGTATCGTCTCCAGAGATATCTTATCAGACAATGGTCGTGTTGTCCTTCTCGATAAAGGTACCCAAATTGTTGGTGAATATCGCGCCGGCTTGAAAAAAGGCCAAACACGTCTCTTTGTGCTATGGAATAGAGCAAAAACCCCTAATGGTATCATTATATCCTTAGCTTCACCTGCAACAGACAGTTTAGGGCGTTCTGGTATGGATGGAGATATTGATAACCATTGGTTAGAGAGGATTGGATCTGCGCTTCTTGTCTCCCTGATAAAAGATGCGACAAACTATACCAATAAACGTTTAGCAAAAAAACAAGAAAAAGAAGAAACTGAAACAATCTCTTCAGGACAAAATATTGCAAATATTGTCGTCGAAAATTACGCCAATATTCCTCCAACATTATCCAAAAACCAAGGGGAAATGGTGAATATCTTTGTTGCCCGCGATTTAGATTTTTCCAGTGTTTATAAATTGAAAGTCATCGAAAACAAAAAACAAATTATCAATCGAGCTGTTTCAAGAAACTTTTACAAAAATTCTGCGATACCTTTAGAATGAACTCAAACTTACATACCATGAGCGATGAAACCATCGCGATTGTTCTCACAAAACTTGAACCCATCAGTGCTTTTTTGAAAGATGAAAGTCTTTTTGAAATTGTTATCAATCGTCCCTATCAAGTAATGACGGAAGGTATTGATGGATGGAAAACAATAGAAGCACCGGCTCTCTCTTTTAATGAGCTTATGGGGATTGCGAAAGTTGTCGCGTCCTATTCCAAGCAAAACATATCAGACAAGAATCCAATATTATCGGCTACTCTGCCAGGTAATGAGCGCATTCAAGTTGTTATTCCGCCAGCTGTTGAAAAAAACACGATTAGTATGACAATTCGCAAACCATCATCGCAGAGTTTTTCTCTCGAAGAGCTAGCAAATAAAGGTCTGTTTTCGCTCTGTGAACAGGTATCTTTCACGCCATTAAATGATTATCTGTCTCGCTTTAACGAACTCAAAATCATCGAGCATAACTTAGCTAATGCCTACTGCAATAAAGATTTTGTCTCCTTTTTAAATCAAGCTGTAAAATGCCAGAAAAATATTTTAATTGCAGGAAAAACTGGTTCGGGCAAAACAACATTATCAAAAGCATTAATCGCCAAAATCCCTCAAGAAGAGCGTATTATCACCATTGAAGATACACAAGAATTGGTGATACCGCACCCTAATCATGTCTCGATGTTCTATTCAAAAGATGGACAAGGCTTAGCCTCTGTTGGACCCAAAGAATTGCTTGAATCATCTTTACGGATGCGTCCTGATCGTATTCTTTTGCAAGAACTTCGAGATGGTACAGCCTTTTATTATATCCGCAATGTCAATTCAGGTCATCCAGGTTCCATTACAACGGTTCATGCCTCAACAGCCCTTGCTGCCTTTGAGCAAATGACCCTTTTGGTCAAAGAAAGTGACGGGGGAGGTGATTTAGAGCGTGATGATATTCGAGGACTGTTGATTTCAATGATTGATATCATCATCCAATGCAAACGGGTTGAAGGAAAATTTAAGGTCACAGAAATTTATTATGATCCTTTCAAACAACGAAACATCTTTGGAGGAGACTAAAAGAAGATCACATCGGCTGCTAAAGGCTCTTTTAAAGCAACGATTGCACATAAAAGGAAAAATGCGTGAAAACCAAAGCAACAGAAAACAGAGAAAATCTTTTATCGATGACAGTGGAAGAATTAAAACAACGCCGTGAAGCGGTTGAAGCAGCCATCAGCACCCATACAATAGAGGGAATAGCGCTACATTCCAAAACGCTAAAAATTTTAGAAGAATATGCAAGGGGGAATATTTCACTCAAGGAATTTAATACTCTCATGGACAACGTAACATTATAAGGAAGCTACAATGCCAAAAGCAAAAGAAAAAACAAAAAATATACAGACAGTTTCTCCGCATCATTATGTCTACGCGAACACCATAACACTCAAAAATAAATATGGAATAAAAGACTTAAAATCCTTTCTGGAGAAATGCTCGCATGATACAGCAGAAGCAATGGTTAATCTGCGTGAAGCCCCCTTACCAGAAAAGTTTGATAGCTCCTATCTATGCTCTATTCATTATCAGTTGTTTAAAAATACCTTTGAATGGGCTGGTCATCTTCGCCATCTTCCCTTTACATTTGAAGATGGTACCATAGCCGCCATGCCCGAAATGAAAAGAACAGGATGGGAAAATCCTTTTGCTCTCGGTGATGAAATCACTGAAGGTTTACAAAAATTAGATCAAACACTTGCCGAAAAAGATAATTTGCAAGGCTTAACGCGTGAGAAATTTAACTCTGAAGCAATAAGTTTATTTAACTTCCTTAACCAACTCCATCCTTTTAGAGAAGGCAACGGACGTACACAACGGGTCTTTTTTGAAAAGCTTGCTCAAGCAGCAGGCCATCAGCTTGATTTTTCACTTGTTACAAAAGAACGCATGATGCTCGCCAGTGTTGCTGTAGCAGAAAATAGTGATCTAGAACCAATACAACATCTATTTGAGGATATCTCCAATCCCAATAAAATACTTCTTTTAAAGGAATTCATGAGCAACATGAAAAAACTTGGGCGCAATGTTAATGATCGCCCCGTTATGGTTGCAAAAGAAGGTAAAACCTACACAGGGATGTATAGAGGGGCTGGTTATGATAGCTTTGCATTCAATGTGAAAGGAGCTTATATCATCGGTAATAAAGAGCATCTCACACCAGAACAACTCAAAACATTAAAACCCGGTGACAAATTTACCTTTACAGTTCCAAAAACAAAAGAGCTTGAAAGTATTCTCATCCCAGAAGAAAGATTAGCTTCTTTGACAAAAAATGAAAAAAACGAAATGGTTGCAGAAGATTCTTGCGTCCACGCAAGCCTAAAACAGGTTCAGAAATTGGCAAAAATTGTTTATGGGAACAAAAAAATATTAGACAAACAGATGGTAGAGATCATCAAAAATCCAAGCTTAGGCCAGCAGCTCGCCAACCAGATTGAAAGAGCACCGCACTCTGTTTCTCATCTTGCAGGTTTCAGTTTATGTGGATTACAAAATCAGGCACGTGCAGACGCTAAAAATCATCTTGAGATGCTCTGTACTGCCGTTGTAAATTTCGCCCATGCTGTAAAACATGCGGAGAGGGAAATTACTCAAGAACATGCAACAAAACAAAGTCGCCGTGCAAAAATAGTAGAAATGCCAAGTAAAAGCTTACAAGACCTCTTCACCTTGCCAAAAGAATTACAGCAAGAAGCTTTAGCAAAAAATCCTTTACTTCAAAAAGAGCTTACCGACTTTGTAAAAAACATCAATACCCGTCTCTCACTAACTGAACATAAAGCTGTCAAAAATAATGAGTATGAAACACTGGCTCAAAGCATTGGTGTATCAGAAAATAAAGCCAAACACATTACACAAACCATTAAGCAAGCCAAAGAACTACATCAGCAAGCACAAATATGCACAATGCATCGTTCTAAAGCATTTGCTATGGCTTGCTAAAAATGGATAAAAGCTTCCTCCTTTATAAGAAGGGCTTATAAACGAGAACTGTTTAGCGTTATCTGCGCTTTTTCAAAAAAGAGAGAATTTAATATCACACACCTGAAAAAAGAGCTTTTCGCAGCATATTCTGATAGAATTGAAAGTAAAATACAATGAAATATACCAAAACACAAATGGTAATCATTTTAACACCAATCGCTTTAGGTGCTTTAACGATATTCCTTGTTCCTCATTTTTTGTTGTTTATAATAAATGGACTAAAGAGCAATCAAATTTATTGGACTCTTCGTTCAGAACCTTTACTAGTCCTAGCACTAACAGCTGCTGTTTCATTGTTTTATAGTCTCTCGCAAAAACTGCACTTACGTAAAGGAATCACTTTCGTTTCCGTTGTCTTTTTTGGAACCACTGCTCTTTACTATATTGGTGGAGAAATAAAACGTTTAGGTCCCTATGTTGGCCAACAAGGAATAACGTGGAACTATGCGCTTCAATTCATGGACCCCATGGTTGTCTTTGGCATCATCATTGGTGTTTTTTTTTCCATCATTCAATTCGTAACAACCTCTCCACCTAAAAACAAGGTCAAGCGTGCAAAAAAAGGTGTTTTTGGTGAATCCGCATGGATGAATTTACGAGAGGCAGCAAAAATCTTTCCTGCCAATGGGCAAATTGTTGTGGGTGAAAGATACCGTGTTGATCAAGATATTGTGTGCAAAATTCCCTTTGCACCTAGCAATAAAACAACATGGGGAAAGGGTGGGACAGCCCCTTTGCTAACCTTTAATCTTGATTTTGGTTCAACGCATATGATCTTTTTTGCTGGTTCTGGTGGCTATAAAACCACAAGTACAGTAGTTCCCACGTGTTTAACCTATCCAGGGTCTATTATTTGTCTTGATCCTTCAACAGAAGTGGCCCCAATGGTCAAATTTGCGCGTCAAAAGATGGGGAATAGAAATGTCATTGTTCTTGATCCCAATTCATTTTTAACAAAAAATTTTAATGTCATTGATTGGCTTTTAGACGACAGCATACCACGCGCACAACGCGAAGCAAATATTGTAAGCTTTTCTAAGTTGCTTCTTACAGATAAAAAATCAGACAATTCTTCAGCGGAATATTTCTCGACACAAGCCCATAATCTTTTAACAGCTCTTCTTGCTCATGTTATATTTTCTGATGAATATAAAGACAACGAGCGCAATTTAAAAACATTGCGTGGAATTCTCTCTCAATCCGAAACAGCTGTTGTCAATCAACTACGTATGATTCAAGAAACAACACCTTCTCCTTTTATTCGCGAAATGGTTGGTATTTTTACAGAAATGGCAGAGCAAACCTTTTCAGGAGTCTATACAACCGCATCAAAAGATACTCAATGGCTTTCTTTATCCAATTACGCAGATCTTGTCTGCGGAGATGATTTTTTTTCCTCAGATATTACAAATGGCAATACAGATGTTTTTCTCAATCTCCCCGCAAGCATTTTAAACAGTTATCCAGCTATTGGACGTGTGATTATTGGCGCCTTTCTCAATGCCATGGTTACAGCAGATGGTAACTATAAAAAGCGTGTTTTATTTGTCTTAGATGAAGTTGATCTTCTAGGCTATATGAATATTTTAGAAGAAGCGCGCGATCGTGGACGTAAATACGGTACATCCTTAATGCTTTTTTATCAATCCTCTGGTCAGTTGGTCAATCACTTTGGAGAAGCTGGAGCACGTTCATGGTTTGAAAGCTGCTCCTTTGTCAGCTATGCTGCCATTAAAGACCTCCAAACTGCCAAAGACATTTCAGAACGCTGTGGCCAAATGACCGTTGAAGTAACCGGAACAAGCAAATCAAGAGGCTTATCTTTAGGAAAGAGTTCATACAACGTCAATTACCAACAAAGAGCTCTGATTTTACCCCACGAGGTTATTCAAGAAATGCGTCAAGATGAACAAATTATTCTTATGCAAGGACAACCTCCTTTGCGATGTGGTCGCGCCATCTATTTCAGAAGAAAAGAAATGTTAGCCGCAGCTGCAAAAAACCGCTTTTCCCCACAAAAGAAAAACTAACCTCCTATTATGAGATCTTGACTATGAAAAGAACAACCACAGAAAAAACATACATTTCTGTTTTTAAAAGGCCTGTTAACAAAAAGTTTTTGACCGCTTCCTCACACACATAAGGAAAACATGATAAAAAATCCGTGTTTTTTCCTTTTTATATTTTGTGTATCATTTTACTACCAACGCCCACCGTCTTTATAAAAAATACCACCCTCCTCAAATCACCTATAACTAAATCAACATCTCCACTTGGGAAAGTCTGCAAATACATTCTTACAAAGCTCTTTGTGTATAATTTATCCCCTACAAACAACCAAAAAAATTTCACAAAACTAATCACCAATATAAAGACTCAAAAAAACAAAAGATTGATCTTTGAGACAAGAACTCTCAAAACACCTACACTCAAGAACATCAATTTTTTCCAAAAAAACATTTTAGATATACATCAAAATAAATAAATTATTCTTATACAAGCTCCCCCCCCTTTACGATATCATAAAGTGTTCTATTTTAACGATAAAGCGCTGAAAAAGGGCTTTTCTCCCCAACCAAAGAAAGGGTTTCCTCTCTTATGGATCTTAAAGCAGCGTAATACAACAAGGGCAACAATACAAATAAAAAACATTTTGTTTTAAAAAACATAAACAAGATGTTCATATGGCAAGATTGTTCATATGGAGCAATAAGAAAAACATAATGGAGAAAAATTCTTGATGACTGCTTTTACCCAGAGATTCACCAATCTAAGTACTGTGTATGAAAAGTACCAACGCCATCCGCAAACCAAAAGCGATCGCACCCGCCATATCCACGATCTTCATCAAAGCGCTCTTGCAAACAACTTTGTTAAAGGAAAAAACAACAATTTTAAGCAACATTTTTCTTTTTGACCTCTTCGTTACTCTTCAAAGAACGAAAGTTTCACCCCGAGTCAATTTTTAGAAAATCCATTTTCTAACCACTCATAGGATTCATATCAGCTCCCTCAATGCTGGTATTTTACAGCACCACAGGATAATAAACAAAAAGAAACATCAAAGAAGCTTTCCAAAAATAAATGAAAAAAGAAAATATGCATGAAAACAATCGCAACAGAACATTTGGCATTTCTCACACCAAAAACCTTTCAAAAGTATCACAAAACGGTTGATACAACTATCCATACACTTAAGGGAAAAGCGCTCCCTCTCATAACACCAAAAATCTCAAAAGAATACGCGAAGGGGAATTTTTCACATGCAGCGTTTCAGACGCTTATCAACCACCAACCCTACCTACCTAGGAGAGATTATATGTTAGAGAAAAATTATCTATATAAAGGTACCCTAACACTCAAAAATAAATATAGCATAAAAGACCCCAAAAAACTGTATGAACGCTGTGCCCATGATACCGCCAGAGAAGCCATCAATTTTCGCTATGAACCACTTCCACAAAAATTTGATTCCGCTTATTTAAAATTAATCCACTGGAGCCTCTTCCACAAAACTTTTGAATGGGCTGGAAAAACCCGCGATACATCCTTTACATTTGAAGATGGCACCTCTGCCCATATGCCGGCGATGCGTCCCAAAGGTTATGAAGTTCCTTTTGCTATTGGTCCACAGATAAAAAAAGAGCTAAAACAACTCGAAAAAACACTTAATGAGAAGAATAATTTAAGAGGTTTATCACGCCAAGAATTTGCTGAAAATGCCGCTGAAATTTTTATGGTGCTCGAGCACGCACATCCTTTCAGAAAAGGGAATGGACGCGTAAATCGAATGTTTATGGAAAAACTTGGACAAGCAGCAGGACATACCATTGACTTTTCTTTCATCACAAAAGGACGCATGACAGCAGCTTGTATTGAAGCCATGCAATATAGCAATCCCCAACCGATGAAAGATCTTTTTGAAGATATCACGCATCCGCAAAAATCCCTTGTTTTAAAAGAATTCATCTTCCAAATGAGAAATGCCGGACTGGATGAAATTAATAATTGTATTGTTGTTGCCGCAAAAGAAGGGATCCCCTATGAAGGTATCTTTAGAGGTTTTTCAGCAGAAGGTTTTGTCATGGAAGTAGAAGGTGCTTTCGTCGTCGGCCACAAAGATGATCTCCCCCCAGAACTCGTCAAAACATTACTCAACGGTGCCCCCCTCTACTTTCAAAAAACCAACGTTCAAAGCTTAAAAGAAACACTGATCCCAAAAGAGACATTAGCACCTCTCACACATGAAGAGTTATTCACAAGGATTTCAAATGACGCTTATGTTGAAGCATGCCGAAAAGAAATCGAAAATTTATCAAAGCTGGTTTATGGTAAAGCACAGGCCTTAAAGACAAAAATGGACATCTTAACGGCAGATCCAAACTTAGGAAATCAGTTTGCCGATGAAATTTTACAAAATCCTCGATCAATTTCTAAACTTGCAGGCAGAAAAATATTTGGCATTAAAAGTTCAAATCGCAGACAAGCGGAACAAACTGCTCCACAACTCAGCCAAGCTCTTAAAAATTATGCCACAGTAACACAACAAACAAAAGAAGAAATTTTAGAGCAACATAAAAAAGAACAAAAACGCCTGAGCCACACTGTCGAAACACCTGGAAAAAATTTACAAAACCTTTTTTCCTTACCAAGAGAACAACAAAGAGAAGCTTTATTGGATTCTCGTTCACTGCGACAAGAACTCCATTACTTTTCGCGCCAACTATACAATCGTCTATCCTCAGAAGATCGTAAAGCCATACAAGAAAAAGATTATACCAGACTAGCTTGCCTACTTGGAACATCGGAAAGCAGAGCAAAAGAAATTGCGGATACTGTAAGGAACACCAAAGAAGCACAATGTCAAGCTCCCGCCTTAAAAGTTGATTGCTCTTCATCGCTTGCTCTTACCGGCTAAAAACGCATGAACTTTTGCCTTCCAACTGACTCTTGGCGCAAATCATTTTACCTCCATTGCACCCACCAATTGTTTTAAAATGTTACAAAAAAATAGTCCTAAAAATGTATCCTGTAATTTACTGTAACTTATTGATAATATTTTATAAAAAACTGTATAAACGACATAAATGTCCACTATATAGACATAAATGTCCACTATATATAAATATGAATAGCGCGAAATCTTTGGAGGTCATTCAGTTGGATATCTTCCTTATATCTTGAAGTTATCAAAAAGTGGGGAATGCGCCAAAGCCAAAGAGGTTTTCTAAAAATATTGAAAGGAAACAGCCATGAAAAAAAGTCACCCAACCGCTTCTACCAATGTAGAGGAACTAAGACGACAATTTAAACAACAAAATCTAGGAGCTTCCAATGTAGAAGACCTCTACGCAAAGGTTAACAAACCACCCAAAGAACAGCGCAACCCACAACAATATACACTTCAACAACCACCACAAACGATCTATGCTCCCCAAAAACCACTTGAACAACAAAATCTAGGAGCTTCTAATGTAGAAAACCTCTACGCAAAGGTTAATAAACCATCTAAAGAACAGCGCAACCCACAACAATATACACTTCAACAACCACCACAAACGATCTATGCTTCCCAAAAGCCACTAGGAAATCCCTATGATAGGCTTGGTGGGAGACCAAGTGATGGGCGACGTACCGACAAACTCGTAGATCCCTATGCAGTAACGGATCTAGAGGCGAAAGGTTGGCAAACGTCCCCCTACGAGACAGTTGGTGGAAGTGCACAGGGTAGGCATTCTTCCCATGAACCAGTACATCTCTATGCAGAGCTTGAATTTTACGAAAGTGGTGACCGCTCTCTCCAAAGATCGCTAGAATCTATCTATGCAACGGTTGGCGTAGGTGCTCAGGGTGGACAAGAGTCCCAACAACGAGAAAATCCTATCTACCAAGGTATTGGCAGAGTAGCAACACCCCCTCCCAGAACCCTAAAAGATGTGGTTACAACAAAACTTTTAAAAAACGTAGACTTTCAATATGGTATAAGAGAAACTCAAGAATGGTGCAGAGTTGTTTATGGTAACGAGCATGCTTTGAATCAACAACTGGCTAAGATTCTTGACGATCCTCAAAATGCAGAACAAATCTTATGGGACCTTGCAGAAAATCCTGAAAGCGCTGGTAAGCTTGCAGGTCACAAAATACTTGGTGTAAAATCTCCAAGCCGCAGAGAAGCTGAAGAGAGTTTTGCTCCCCTTTGCTTAGCTCTTGAACGACATGTAAAGACTACACAAAAGCTCCATAAACAGTTTACACATGAACAGGAAAGAGAAAGAGGTCAAAAACACGAAAGTCCAGAAAGAGACCCAGAACACAGACATCACCACCATCATCGTCGTCATCACACAAGAGGACAAGAACAAAATAGTCCAGAGCACAGCCCACAACGACAAAGATATGGCGAAAAAGGAATGGCTTATGCCATGTAAGTGAACCCCCGTAAAAGTACATAATTTTTTATTTTTCATTGAGTTTCTTGGCGCAAATCGTTTCGTCGCGATTGCGCCAAGAGTTGTTTTAGAATATTACAAAAAGTAGTCCTAAAAATGGCGCCTGTAATTTACGATAACTATTGATAACTTATTGATAATATTTCACAAAAAAACTGTATAAAAGACACAAAGCCCCATTACGCTGGTCATAAATAGCGTAGATCTTTGGAGACCACTCAATTTTGATATCTTCTTATAAAAAACATAAAAGCATAAAGGGCGAGAGTGTGCACCAAAGAGGTTTTCTAAAACAATTCTTGAAAGGAAACATGCATGAAAAAAGATCACCCTCACCCTTTTCCATCCCCTTCAATACAAGAACTTATAGCGCTCTATGAAAAAGCAGCAGCAGAAGTCTCATTCCCAGAAACCCTCTATAGAAAAGATCCTTCACAAAGCAAAAGCAAAAGACTGTCATCTATACCGGAAGAAGATGAGGAAAAACAATCTCTTTTAAGAGAAGAAACTGTACATGCGTCAACAAATCCACCAACGCTTCTAACAGGAAGCGGCTCTAAAAAGCAGCAAAAACCTGAAACGATACATTCAACAGTTACTTCACAAGTTACTCTAAAAAGGGCAACAAGAGTTCTCTCAGAGGAAGAAATCATTCAATTGCTTCCATACCATTCATTGATTAGAGCCTATCAAGAAGAAATCCAACATTTATCCGCCAGTGCTTATGGCAACCCAAACATTTTGCAAAAAAAAATGCAGGAAATTCAAAAAAATCCTGCTGCTGGAGAGGAATTCTCATGGCGCATGGCAGCATATCCTGAAAGTATCGCTAAACTTTCCGGTGCCAGTATGTTGGGCTTCAAAAATCGAGCGCGTAAACAAGCGAAAGAGAGTTTTTCTGCTCTCAGTATCACCATTGATTGTTATACAGAAGCCGTAAAACAGGCAAGAGAGAGTCTCTTACAATCTCCAGAGCAAGAACTCAAAAACTATGAACGCTTAATAGGAAAAGCAGCAGTCACTGAACTGCTGAAAAAACCAGATCAACGTGAAAAACAAACCCTTTCAGAGGCAGAAATTTCTACCAAAATTCAACAACATTCAAAAGTCAAAAGGCACCATGCCCAGATCAAATATTGGTGCGGTATTGTTTTTGGTAACGCAAACATTTTGCAATCACAAGTGGAAACACTTTTCCAAAACGCTGAAACAATAGAAGCTCTCGCACAGCAACTTGTCAGAAATCCTCAATCTTTTCACAAGTACGCTGGTATCAGTCTTTGTGGCTTTAAAAATCAAGCACGTAGACATGCTGAAGCTGGTCTTTCTCACTTAATTGACGCTGCTGAAAATTATGCAACGGCTGTAACACAAGTAAGAGAGAGCATTTTACAAACCGAGCAGGCAAAACAAAGATGCCATGAACCATCATCTAAACAGGCACAAGATTTGTATCAACAACAACGCTTACCACAAGCTGTTGAACGCACTGAGCTTTCAACAGTAACCCATGAAGAAGCAATAACCTCTACTCAACAAAGAGACACAGATTTTCGTCCTCGCAAAACCGCGATACCAAAAGCGATGGCTTTTGCCAGTTAAACAGACATAATTTTCACATTGAATTTAACGTCTTGGCGCAACATATGGCAAAAGTCATTTTCACCAAAAAGGTCAAGTTTTGTAAAACAATTCAGTTTCATATCCTCTCTCATAAAAGCAAGTGAAAAAGCATAAAACAGAATGAAAACCAACCTATATTTCTAAATAGTATTTAAAAATAATATTGGAAGAGTTTGAAAGGAACATATATGAAAAAAAGAAATCCCTCCCCTTTTATCACCGAAATGATGAAAAAATTTCAACAACAGGCTGAACAATCCCCGCCCAGCCCCCCCCAGCCTCAAGTTTCTCAAAATTTGCCAAAACCAACTGTACAACAACGCCCAGAAAATTTATCACACTACCCAAAAGTTGCTCCACCACCTCCTCCACGCATAAAAAAACCAGAGCAAACCAGCACAATACCTCCTAGCACCAAAAACCAAGAGGCACCTTCCACACACACAAAAGAAGCTCCACAAAGACCTCCACGTGCAAAAGATAGACAACAAAACAAACAAACAGTTCAAGAGGAAGAAAGTCTCTATGCAACGCCTGCTCCGCAAACGCCCCCACGCATAAAAAACCCAGAACAAACCAGCACAATACCTCCTAGCACCAAAAACCAAGAGGCGCCTTCCACACACACAAAAGAAGCTCCACAAAGACCTCCACGTGCAAAAGATAGGCAACAAAACAAACAAACAGTTCAAGAGTTCCCCTCCCTACAAAAAAAAGTGCCTTCGCCCCCTCCTCCACGCATAAAAAAACCAGAGCAAACCAGCACAATACCTCCTAGCACCAAAAACCAAGAGGCACCTTCCACACACACAAAAGAAGCTCCACAAAGACCTCCACGTGCAAAAGATAGACAACAAAACAAACAAACAGTTCAAGAGGAAGAAAGTCTCTATGCAACGCCTGCTCCGCAAACGCCCCCACGCATGAGAGACAGAGTGCAAAACGGTGAAAAAATTCAAAATCCTGAAGCACAATACCCAAGTGTTAGACCCAAAACACCATCACATATGAAAGTTAGGCAACAAAGCAGTTCATCATCACAAGATAGTGGAACATATGCAGTACCTCCTTCACGAAAACTGCACCGTATGGAAAACAGAAAACAAAGCGATGCTGTCATCCCAAAACCTGCCTCCCCACACACAGCAATTGAACAACCAAAACCGTCTCACGGACAAAAAAAATCTATTAATACAATGGAAAGAGAGCTATTGCTCGCAGCATATCAGGAAGAAATACGATTTTTGTGCGAAAAGGTTTATGGCAACAGGCTTATTTTAGAAGAAAGAATAGAAGCAATCAAAGAAAACCCCGATATAGGAGAACAGCTCTTATGGGATGTTATAGAACAGCCTAAGTCTATTTCTAAGCTTGCTGGTAGAAAAGTTCTTGGCATAAAAAATCATACGCGCCGAAAAGCTGAAGAAACTCTTCCTACCCTATGCGCTACCATTAACGGTTATGTGTATACTTCAAAATATATAAAAAGTGAAAAGATTTCACAAGGTTCTCACACGGAACAACAACACCAGCGGCAAGCACAAGAGGAAGAGCCAATAAATCAACATTTACAAAATCCGCTCAATTCAGAAAAGAAAATAAAGCCTCTCTCAAATCAGGAAATTACCCGCAGAGTTCAACAAGATCCATCGGTTCGATATGGTCAAAGAGAGATCGAATATTGGTGCCAAATTGTTTATAATGATCCATTTATTTTGCAATATAGAATAGAAGATATGCAAAAAATTCCAGAGATAGGAGAAGAGCTTTTATTTCAAATTGAAAACCCTTCTAGATCTTTTGCTCCGCTTGCTGGTAGGCAAATCCTTGGCATAAAAAATGGAGCACGTAAAGCCGCTGAAGAAAATCTTCCTACCCTGTGTACCGTCCTTAAGGATTATGCTGAAACTGTAAAACAGTTAAGAGAAACTATTGTGCAAAATCATCAGGCAGAACAACAAAAACGTCATCAACCGCTTAACGATCCCTATAAAAAATTGCAAAAGCAGCAAAACTTATCGCAACCCCCGAAGTTACCTGAACGCTCAACAGCAAAGCGGCATCAAGAGGTTGCAGAAACTTCTAGACAAGAAGACCAACTGCATGTTCGATCGTGCAGAGCCGAAACATCAAAAGCAATAGCTTTGTCGTGATAAATCTCCTAATTGTTGGCTTTTCATACAAAGCTTTGGTGCAATTATCTTGCCAAGATTGCATCAAAGGCGATGTATAAAATACAGAAAACTTTGAATAAGACACCCCATTATTTTACAGAATTCATTGATAAAATTTCACAATAATACTTCATAAAAATTACAAACTTTAACTTTGTTCCATGATTAACTTGGTTCCATACAAATGAAGGTCAATTTTTTTCAATCATTCAAATGGGCATTCTTCTTTGAAGAAAACGCTATGAAAATAATAAAAGGCAAAAAATGTAAAAAAGCTTTCAAAAAATAATATTAACATTGAAAGGAAACATACATGAAAGAAAACACAGAACATTGTGCCTCTTCCACACAGGAAGAATTGCAAGAACAACACCTTGCAGTTAGTGCAGCCATTTCTAAGCAAATCAATAAAGCATCGCAGAATTTCTTTTATCCCAATAGCAAAGTGCTTAAAAATAAATACCGCATCAAAGAGAAAGAAATATTAAAGGAACGATGTTGTGATGATGTAAAAAAAGAAATGATAAAACTGCGCCAAGAACCTCTACCGGAGCAGTTTAATTCCTCCTATCTAAAATATCTTCATCAACGCCTCTTTTCCCGTACATTTGAATGGGCCGGACAAACACGCGAAGAGCCTTTTACATTTGAAGATGGCACTGTTGCTTCTATGCCCATTTTGAAAAGAAAAGAATTTACAAAACCTTTTGCGATTGGCAGAAAAATACAGGAGGGACTAGAAGAGTTAGATAAAACGCTTGCTGAAAAGAATAATTTACAAGGCTTAACTCGCGAAGAATTCGTTGAACAAGCCGCTGGAATAATGATAGCTTTGCACCACTTGCATCCTTTCAGAGAGGGCAATAGGCGCACAAAGAGACTGTTTGTTGAAAAACTCGGGCAAGCAGCAGGGCATAAGCTAGACTTTTCTTTTGTAAGCAAAAAACGTAAAGACTTTGTCCGCGCCGCTGCCATGGAACATAGCGATCCAGAGCCTATGAAGCATCTACTTGAGGATATCTCCCATCCAGAAAAATTGCTCATTTTACAAGAATTCACCAACTCTATGAGAGAGCTTGGATTGGATGAAAAAAATTATTATCTCGCTGTCGTCGCAAAAGAAGGAGAAACCTATCATGGTACCTATAGAGGCAGTGGACCCAATGGCTTCATGCTTGATGCCAACGGAATTTTCATCTTGGGAAATAAAAAAGATCTCGCCCCAGAGCAAATACAAACCTTAAAAATCGGTGACGCCCTCTCCTTTACAGCGCCAAAAACTCAAAACCCGCAAAAAACCCAGCAAAAAACATTGCTTCCAGAAAAAAAAAGAGCCGTTCTCACAAACGATGAAATAACTGTAAAGAACAAAGACAACGTATCCATTCAAACAAAGAAAAAAGAAAAAACCCATTTTTCACCATGGATTGTCCCTCATGCTTTATATGACAGCATTGAAGTTATGCCCCAAAGTTTGCAAGAACAAGAACAAATGAACAAACCAATTGCTCAATCTGCTTCCTCCATGAGGAAAATGCAAAAAAAATTCCAAAAAAACATTTTACAGACCAACAATACAGCGACAAATGATCCAATATCTGTCCAAATAACAAAGGAAAAACGCCCTGATCATCAAGAAAGAACAAAACAGCCCCCAAAAAAAGCAATGGCATACTGGGACACTGGTACAAAAAAAACGGACACCGTCCCTCTCACCTTACAGAAGAAATTATCCTCATCGCCTGAAACCGAAGAAAATAAGACAATATACCGTAATTTCTTTTACCCCAATAGTATCACCTTAAAAAATAAATATGGAATCAAAAACTATGAAAAATTAAAAGTGCAATGTGCCCATGATACAACAAAAGCAATCATTCATCTACGCCAAGAAGCGCCACCACAAAAACTAACCTCTACATATCTCCGATATATTCATCATACCCTATTTAAAAATACTTTTGAATGGGCCGGACAAACACGCGAAAAACCATTTACATTTGAAGATGGTACCGTTGCTTATATGCCAATAATGAAAAAAGCTGGTATTTCTTTTGCCTCAGCACAACAGATACAAGAGGGACTAAAAAATTTAGATAAAATACTTGCTGAAACGAATAGTTTAAAAGGCTTAACCCGCGAAACATTTGTTGAACATGTCACTGAGATGTTGATACAGCTCAACTATACGCATCCCTTCAGAGAAGGGAATGGACGCACACAACGAATGTTTTTTGAAAAACTTGGACAAGTTGCTGGCCACCCACTCGACTTTTCTCTTGTAACAGAAAAACGCATGAATCTTGCCAGCATTGCATCGCTAAAACATAACAATAAGGAAGTGATGAAACATCTGCTTGAGGATATCTCAAACCCAGAAAAAATACTTATTTTAAAAGAATTCATGAACAATATGAAACAGATTGGGCTTGAGAATCTTCATCATCATCTTATTACAACAGCGAAAGAAGGTCATACCTATAAAGGCTTCTACAGAGGCAGTGGGACCAATGGCTTCATGCTTGATGCCAACGGGATTTTCATCTTGGGAAATAAAAAAGATCTCACCCCAGAGCAAATACAGACATTAAAAATCGGTGACGCCCTCTCCTTTACAGCACCAAAAGTTCAAAACCAGCAAGACGTGCTTATCCCCGCAGAAACAATAGCCCCCCTTACCAACAATGAAATTGCCACAAAGATAAAAAACAACGCATCCATTCAAGCAAGAAAAAAAGAAATCGAAACTTTGTGCCAAATCATTTATGGCAATCGTCATATTTTGCGGGAAAAAATTGAGATGATCCATGAAAATCATACTGAAGGAGAACAGCTCACCTATCAAATTGCCACCTCTCCCCAATCTATTTCTAAGCTTTGTGGTAGCAATGTCTTTGGCATAAAAAACAACGCGCGCACCCATGCTGAAGCAAATATTTTGCCCCTCTGTAGAGCCATTGATTACTATATCAATATTTTTAAACAAACAGAAAAAGACATTCTCCATACCCATCATGTAAAACAAAGGCGGTGTGAACAGTCGGTAGAAATTCCTGAGGCTTGGATGAAAAGTCTCTTTTCCTTGTCAAAAGCACAACAGCAAGAAACTTTATCAAACTCTCCTGAATTAAGGGGGGAGATAAGGACTTATATCAAAAAAATCAATGAGCGCTTATCCTCAAGCGAGCATGAAGCTATAAAGGAAAACAATCCTGAAAGACTTGCGAAGAGTCTTGGCACATCAACCGTTAAAGCAAAAGAGATTATAGAAATAGTCAAGCAAATAAAAGAGATAGAACAGCATATACAACCCATGTATTTTTATAACCATAAATTCGATGAGCGCTTAGCACCAAACCAGTATCAATCTATCCAGCATCAATCTATAAAGAAAAACAATGAAAAAAAATGTTCCAATACTCTTGATAAAGAAGCAATTAAAATGCAAACAATGACAGAAAACGTCAATCAGAGTCCTAAAAGACAAGAAAATATTCAACCTCACAAAACGGAGCACACAAAAGCAGTGGCAATGAATATCTAAAGGGTTCATAAACTTTAACTTTTTTGCCCTCTCTGGTAAAAATGATAGCCTTTACCCGCCTGCCTTCATCGGCAAATCAATCGCACCTCAACGGGAATAGAAACCATGAGAGAGCAAATTTATCTTATTTCCTCAGTTTTATCCTCATCAACTGTGAAAAGAAACCTGAACAGGAAAAATGAAAGGATCAATCATTTTTGAAAATGATAATTAATCACTTTCATTACCTGTAGTGCTAAAAATAGACAAAATGCTTTTGAAAAATCATGTCTTCCTATCCTCTTGTTTATATAATCTCTAAAACGGGAAGGCAGCCTAATTTGGGGAGAATATAAAGCCGTAAAGGTAAAAAACCAATCACGAGCTTTACCATCATTTTAGCTCAGCCTTACGACTTTTAAAAACATCTAAAGTACTATCTTTTGAATAATGGAGAGTGCACATTGCTTCACGCTTTTGTTTTATTTTTGTTCTTTAATAGAGTCATACCCCTCACGTAAAACAAAACGGTATTGGGTTGCACTATTCACAACATCACACCATAAAGAGAAATTATCATTATATATCCTTATATGTCCCTTCAAACTGTTATGATATCGCTCCCATATTTCAGTTTGAAAAAGAAATTTTAATTATTTTATGGCAACAATAAAAATTGTAATGCAACAGTAAACAAGGATTATAAAAAAGTCTTCAAGCACCATTTTTGACAGAAAGATAAACACCGTCGTAAAACGCTTACAAAAAGTATCCTTGGTTAGGATACAGATCACATTTTTACGATTTAAAACGGTTTATTCCTCCTGTCATCGCTTCTCTTTTACAACAAACCCGATATATCTTTATGACATTGATTAAAAAAATTGCAACAGTTGCTTCCGGAACCCTCATGAGCCGTATTTTTGGCTTCGTACGCGAAATGCTTATGGCAGCAGCCCTAGGGACTGGTCCTGTTTCTGATGCCTTTAACGCTGCTTTTCGTTTTCCTAACACATTTCGTCGTTTTTTTGCTGAAGGTGCCTTTAACGCTGCTTTCATTCCTCTTTTTGCAAAAAAAATCACTGAAGATGGTCAAGAAACGGCATGTAAATTTGCAGAAGAAGTCTTTGGCGTTCTCTTTTCGCTGCTCTTACTGTTAACGATTGCGATGGAACTGAGTATGCCTTTTTTGGTACGAACCATTATTGCCCCAGGTTTTACCGAAGATGCAACAAAATTTAACGCTACAATTCACTTTACTGCGATCATGTTTCCCTATTTAACCTGCATGTCGCTTGCTGCCATGATGGGGGGCATGCTTAATGCTTTGCGACGCTATTTTATTGCCGCCATTGCACCACTCTTTTTAAACATTATTCTGATTGGTGTGCTTGCCTATGCTTGGATCTATAAACTTGACGCTTGGCATATCGGCTTAAATCTCTCTTGGGGTGTATTAGCAGCAGGGCTTCTCCAACTCACCTTAATTGCCCTTGCTTTGCGTCAAAGTGGAATGAAAATTTCCTTCCGCCAGCCCCATTTAAGTCCTAATGTTCGCAAGCTATTAACTTTAGCATTCCCAGCAGCCATCACGGGTGGTATCACACAAATCAATTTGCTCATTAATACCAACATTGCTTCTAGTCAATCGGGTGCTGTCTCTTCTTTGATGTACGCTGATCGTCTTTATCAATTGCCTCTAGGCGTAATCGCCATTGCCATTGCAACCGTTCTTTTACCAGAATTAACACGTGCTTTGCGGAGCAAAAAGCATGAAGAAACCCACCATTTACAAAACCGCTCTATTGAATTAACGCTATTGTTAACACTCCCAGCATCCATCGCTTTTTTGCTGCTCTCCACTCCCATTGTCAGTTTGCTCTTTGAACGAGGACAATTTACCAATCAATCAACACACCATGTTGCACAATTACTGGAACTTTATGGACTAGGACTTCCAGCCTTTGTTCTCATTAAGGTCTTTATTCCTAATTTTTTTGCCCATGAAGATACCAAAACACCGATGATTTTTACAGGTATTTGCGTTTTCATCAATATCAGTCTCGCCTTAACATTATTTCCTATTCTATCTGCACGAGGCATTGTTATTGCTGAAATTACCTCTGGATGGGTTAACACCCTGTTGCTTTGGGGTGTCCTTATCAAACGCGGTTATTGGAAATACGACTTCCAACTGATAAAGCGAATATTATGTCTCATGATGGCAACCCTTTTGAGTGCACTAGCCCTCCATTACGGATTGAATGTGTTTGGTTTTTTGTCTTTTCCTTTATCCTCACAAGCATCCTTTTTCTTGCGCGCCAGCACCTTAGCTGGGGTCATGATTGGCATATTCTTGATCTATTTTAGTGCCTATTTTTTATTCAACACCCATTCCTTTTTTCACACACTTAAAAATTTGAAAAAACGCCCATAATATCTATACTTTGTCAAAAACAATAAAACAAATAACCTTAATTGAAGAAAGAACACTCCTATGGATACCTTCACACCACTTGTCTTTTCCGGCGTACAACCGAGTGGCCATTTACATCTTGGCAATTATCTTGGAGCCATTCAGCATTGGGTTGAACTGCAAAACTCTCATCACTGCCTCTATTGTGTTGTGGATATGCATGCACTCACAGTCAACCCAGATCCCCTTACTTTACGCGAATCCACCAGAACAGTGACAGCAGCTTTTTTAGCCTCCGGTATTGATCCTCAAAAACACATTATTTTTAACCAATCACGTGTTTTTCAACATGCTGAACTCGCCTGGATTTTTAATTGTGTTGCCCGTATCGGCTGGCTTCAACGCATGACACAATTTAAAGATAAAGCAGGAAAAGATCGTGAAAAAGCATCCCTCGGGCTTTTTGCTTATCCCACTTTGATGGCTGCTGATATTTTAGTCTATCGTGCAACGCATGTTCCAGTAGGCGAAGATCAAAAACAGCATGTTGAACTCACACGTGATATTGCACAAAAATTTAACAACGACTATGCACAGCGTATTGCCGAATTAAATTGTGGTATCTCTATACAAACGGATGAAGAAAAAAGACAAGGCTTTTTTCCCCTCCCAGAGGCGCTTATTGGAACAACAGCCACACGTGTTATGTCTTTGCGCGATGGAACGAAAAAAATGTCAAAATCAGATCCTTCAGATTTTTCACGCATTAATTTGACCGATGATGCTGATCTTATCGCAAAAAAAATACGCAAAGCCAAAACGGATTCGGCTCCTCTTCCCGATACCCTTACCGCTTTAAAAGAACGACCAGAAGTGGATAACCTGCTTGGTATTTATGCCGCCTTTGCCAAAGTTAGCAAAGAAAAGATTCTTTTAGAATTTTCTGGTCAACAATTTTCGCATTTTAAATCAGCTCTAGCCGACCTTACTGTCCATAAGCTTGCCCCTATAACAGAAGAATTACGTCGACTTCATCAAGAAAGCGATTATATCGACTCTGTTTTGCATGATGGCGCAGAACGTGCTAGTATGCTCGCAGAAGAAAATATGAAAAAAATTCGTGAAATTATTGGATTTTTGCACGATACATAAAAATAATAAAACTAAAAACTGTAGAGAGCAAAAAAATTGTTTGTACAAAATTAGAGAAAGTGCATGTTTTCCAAACCCAAAAATCCGAAAAAAGAACCCAAGAAAAAGAATTTAGTTATTATCGATGAAACACCAGAGTGTCAGCGTGCCGTTGCGTTTGCCGCACAGCATGCCCAAAATACCAATAGAACATTGGTATTACTTTGTGTCGTTGATAGTGCAGAATTTCAACATTTTCTGGGTGTAAACAACGTTATGCGCACAGAATCAACGCAAAGTGCTCATAAAATATTAGGAGACATTTCCAGTGAAGTCCGCGCTACCCATGCGCTTGAAACAGAAATAGTGGTGCGTGAAGGAAAAAAAATTGATGAGATTTCCAAACTGATCGATGAAGATAAAAGGATTGCACTCATTGTTTTAGCAGCCAGTGGACATACAGAAGGACCAGGCCCCCTTGTTCAATTAATCGGGAATAAAGGGACCGCTTTTTCAATCCCTGTCATTGTTATTCCTAGCAATCTTGCCGATGAAGATATTAGATCTATTGCCTAAAAAATATAATATTCTACACTGTAAGATCTTCCTAATCCTTCATTATAAAAGGAGAGTTTATGTTTATTCAAACTGAAACCACCCCAAACCCTGCAACACTTAAATTCCTGCCAGGACGCGTGGTTCTTTCTGAGGGCGTATTAGAATTTCGTAACCCTGAAGAAGCAGCTAAAAACTCACCTTTGGCGGCTAAACTGTTTGATATTCCCAATATCAATGGTGTTTTTTTAGGCTATGATTTTATCACCGTAAGCAAAAAAGAAGGGGAATGGCAACATCTCAAGCCCGTCATTTTAGGCACAATCATGGAACATTTTCTATCCAATGAGCCAGTGATCATCACCAACGCTACAACACAAGCACAAACCCATGCCCTTAACGAAGAATTTTATGATGAAAACGATGCTGATATTGTCTTAACCATTAAAGAGCTGCTCGAAACGCGCATTCGCCCAGCAGTTGCCAATGATGGTGGGGACATTACTTTTCGCGGATTTGAAAATGGTATTGTTTATCTCAATATGCGGGGCTCCTGTGCTGGATGTCCCTCTTCAACGGCAACCCTCAAACATGGTATTGAAAATCTTTTACGCCATTTTATCCCTGAAGTTTTAGGCGTTGAAGCCATGCCACAATAAATATTGACCTCAATAGGTAAAATAACCAAACCAATTGCCGCTCTTCAACAGCACTCAAACATGGAGTGCAAAAATCTTACGTCATTTCTATTCCTGAAATTTTAGAAGTAAGCTATGCAACCATAAAAATACAGTACTGTTAAAAAAAATCTGTCCAATAATGATACCTTCACTCACCTTTCACCTCCACATTATGCCTTAAAAAGATTTCAAAGCCTCCTTTAAGCAGCATAAGTTTTTTCAACAAACCAATAATTAAGTACACAGAAGTATAACACATAAGCATGCACTTTAAATTTACTTTGTTGCATAACCTTGTCATGCAATTTTAACTAAGAAAACACGACCCGTTACAAAAAAGGAAATCCAAAAAAGAAAACATTGTAAGATAGAGTGCCCATTTGCTCCATTTTTCTCAGTTCTCCCAACGATAAAATCAAGAAAAATATTCTTGTAGCAGTCAATCGATAAAGATCACACTTTGCAACTTACAATGAGAATTCTGGCATCCTCCTTATTTCAATTCTGTTTTTATTGTATCAATCAAAATCATCCGCTTCCACAGCACAAACTCGATAATAATAAAAACTATTTTTAATAGCTCTTATGTACACTTTTATAAGAAGCTGTTGCAACACTAAGAACTGGAAAATACATGACAGTACTATCTTATCAAGATCATACCGTCCTTTTCCATTCTTAAAATCAAGAATTCCCCCTCTATCATTTTCAATCTCATTTCCATAAATATGACGCAAAAGGTGTAACTACCTGTAAAAAATAAATACATTGAAGCCAAATCTATTATGGTTGTTTGAGAAATTATCTGATAAAAAAATGAGAATATTTCTTCAATTCAGCAGAAATAAGTTTATCTACTTTACGGCGTTGTTCTTCTCATAAAGCGCATACTTGTACTGTTGCATGTAAGTCAACATCCAACTTCACCCATAACTGCACATTAAAAGAAAAGCCAGAATCACTATTTCTCTGCGATATATGGCTTTGCAATAAAGGAAAACATATTACCTCTATCTGATAGGTATAATCTATGAAACAAGAGAAAAAGCCCATTCGAGAAAAATATGTCCAATTAGAGAAGAATGAAAAATAGAAAACCAACGAAATGCAAAAACAATTACAAGAGGATAAATGCCTAAACTTTTTTCACAAACTCCGACTTTAAACTCATCTGACCAATCCCAGGAATTTTGCAATCAATATTATGATCCCCATCCACCAAGCGAATATTCTTTACCTTAGTACCACCTTTTAAAACAGATGAAGCGCCTTTTACTTTCAGATCTTTTATCACCATAACGGTATCTCCGTTTGTTAAAATTTGACCATTGGCATCATAAACAGTATCGGAAAGAACAGTATCATCGCTTTTTTGTGGCCATTCATGTGCGCATTCAGGACACACAAAATTTTCACCATCTTCATAAGTATAAAGACAATCACAATGAGGACATTTAGGATATTGGATCATAAATTCCCCTTTTAAAAGAAAATCATTCATTATGACTGGTCATAAAACAAGAAGTGCTTATTGTCCATTATTTTAGGAAAACATTTCCCTTTGTTTCACCCCTCATCTGTCAACTGTGTTCATGAATGCTATCATCACATACCATACATGAGTTTATAAAAACGATTGATGATTATACAACTTAAATGAGCCCCCCGCATATCATAAATTCACTCACTTCATTCTCTCTAATAAATTAATCAAAATCATTTTCTTGTACATCACCCATGCAATTAACGAATGGATAAAAAACAATTAGAAAAGAAACATCTCTTAATAAATGCTCTCAAAGAACTAAAAACTGACAAACAAGAAAAGGATGCCCTCAACTTGACCTTTTATTTAAGTAAAGATAACAGTCATAATGTTAGAGAACAGACTGATTTATGATCATAGTTAATGGTTTTGTATATTGAATGAGAGCCGATAAATAAGCTGCGACTCTCTCAATCCCTTTACCTTGAATCAACCAAAGCCTTTTGCTTACATATTACAAGTAGGAAGAGCCGTATAAAACGATTATTCAAAATACTAAACACTCTCAAATATAAGAGCCAACATTGAAAGCGGGCAAAGTGAATGATGGTGCCGGCTTACTCTCTTATAAGCGTAAAAATGGTGCGCTCAATGGATGGCCGATTATCCCTTTCAAAAGCAACACGCATAAGATGAGTTTTTAGTGTCTTGAGAGAGAAGCTTCTTTAAGACAAACATATGAAATGTGCAACAATGATAGTATTTTGTTTTGCATGAGGAACATCCCCCTATTAAACAAACATTGCTATCAAACCATCAGAAACCATTGGACATAAATTCCCCGATTATGCCTGATTATAATTACCTAAAGCATTCGGTTTTAAGAAGCCCGCAATTTTAGGAATCCGATTGATATGTAGAGGAGGAAAAAACAAAGCGAGCTTAAAAATAGAGGATCTCCCTTAATGGCAAATAAAGTCACGCCCCTAAAATCACACCCCATGTGTCCAATCATCCTACCTTTACAAAAAAACATTCCAATGATCTTAGGTGATAATATCAGGGCGATCTCGTCCCAATGCTTGTTGTATATTTAACAGTTTTAGTGCCACCTGTTGCAAAGGTTGGAGAACTTTCTGCGGATTAAAATTGTGTTTGCGTGGATCACTTTCATACTGTTCAAAATAAAGCCGTAAAGTAGCACCTCGCGTCCCTGTTCCCGACAAACGGACTACCAACCGTGCTCCATTCTCGAAAAAAATACGTATACCTTGCTGCGTGCTAACGCTCTGATCAACAGGATCATGATATGTAAAATCATCTGCTTTTTTGACAAAAAATCCAGCAATTTCAGTTCCTGCATGTGGTAAGTGCGTACGCAATTGCTCTATAAGTTCCAAAGCTTTATCTGCTTCGACTTCTTCATAATCATGCCGTAACGTGTAAAAACGTCCATAGGTGTACCAATGCTCTTGAACAATTTGTGCGACAGTTTTTTCTGTTACTGCTAAAAGATTTAACCAAAATAAGACAGCCCATAAACCATCTTTTTCGCGGATGTGATAAGAGCCAGTTCCAAAGCTTTCTTCACCACAAAAGGTTACTTTCCCCGCATCCAAAAGGGTTCCAAAAAACTTCCATCCCGTTGGCGTTTCAAAAAAGTTTAATCCTTTTTTTCCTGCAACCAGATCAGCAGCACGCCCCGTCGGCATAGAACGCGCTATCCCCACAACACCTTTTCGATATCCTTTAATGAGGTATGCATGTTCAGCCATAATAGCCAAAGAATCTGAAGGTGAGACAAATTGTTGACGACCAATAATGAGGTTACGATCTCCATCACCATCAGAGGCTGCGCCAAGATCTGGCCCTTGCTCTGACATCAATAAATCATAAAGAGCCTTGCCATAAACCAAATTGGGATCTGGATGACCGCCTCCAAAATCTGGCAAAGGAATACCATTAACCACCGTCCCTTCAGAAAATCCTAAGCATTTTTCAAAAATTTCATGAGCATAAGGCCCTGTTACCGCATGCATAGCATCAAACCGTAAAGTAAGACCTCGAACAACGGCCTTGGCAATACAGTCAAAATCAAAAAGCTCCTGCATCAAAGCAACATAATCAGCAACAGGATCAATAATATCAATCCGCATGGCTCCCATAAAGATCGTACCTTGCCTATCTAAATCAATATCTTGTGCTTCAAGAATTTTATAAAAGGAAAGACGTTGCGATGTTGCAAAAATAGCATCACATAAAGAATTAGGAGCGGGTCCACCATTGGAAACATTGTATTTAATACCACAATCTCCCTCTGGACCACCAGGATTATGGCTTGCAGAAAGAATAAGTCCACCATGGGCATGAGTTTTACGAATAAGATGCGAAACAGCAGGTGTAGAAAGAATACCGCTCCTTCCCATTTTAACACAAGAAACACCATGCGCCGCCGCCATCTTCAACACAATCTGAAGGAGAGTACGATTAAAAGTGCGCCCATCTCCCCCAAGAATCAACATTTTTCCTTCAAGAGGCCCAATGTTATCAAAAAGAGACTGTATAAAGTTTTCTACATAATGGGGTTGTTGAAAAACAGATACTTTTTTGCGCAAACCAGACGTTCCCGGTTTTTGCCCCTCAAACGCCGCTGTCAAAACTGTCTTGATGGTCATGTAAATACCTTCATATTATTTCCTTTAATTTTAAGGTGAAGAGTATCCAAAGTCGACCATTAATTCTACTTGACGGAAGTGTGAAATATTTGCACACTCGTTAGAAATAAGAATTCTTAAAGAATCCCTTTTATTTAAACCGTTCTTTCCGATATGCTTTTAAAGACGAAGGCTGTTTTAAAACGAAATTTTTGTAAAAAATATAGGAGCATCATTATGATGAAAAAAACTGTTCCCAATGTAACATTCCATACACGTGTCCGCGATGAAATGGATGAAAATAATCCTTATCGGTGGCAAGAAGTTAACAGCGATGCTTACTTTAAAGGAAAGCGTGTTGTTCTTTTTTCTCTTCCTGGAGCTTTTACCCCTACCTGCTCAACTTTTCAGCTGCCTGACTTTGAAAAACTCTATGATGAATTTAAACAAGTGGGTATTGATGAAATTTATTGCCTTTCCGTCAATGATGCTTTTGTCATGAATGCTTGGGGAAAAGCACAAAATATCAAAAACGTGAAATTAATTCCTGATGGCTCTGGTGAATTCACACGCAAAATGGGTATGCTGGTTGCAAAAGACAATGTTGGTTTCGGCATGCGATCATGGCGCTATGCTGCCGTTATTAATGATGGTGTAGTTGAGCAATGGTTTGAAGAAGCAGGTTTTTCAGATAATTGTGCAACAGATCCTTATGAAGTTTCTTCACCACAAAATGTTTTAAAAGCTTTGAAAAACTAATTCCACCCCCCCAAATCGTCGATTTAAACAAAATTTTACGACACAAATTTCCTTAGTAAAGAAAATTTGTGTCATTTGTATTTTTTGAAACATTTATTTGTCAAAGCAGACACTATAAGTTGGTTGTGCGTTTTTGGTGAGAAAATATTCCAGCAATAATTTTTTAATAGGTATTTCACGTTTTAGCTGCTTTGAAAAAACTTGAAAAATTTCCAGTAAAAAATCTAAACCAATTATAGTGCTAAAAGAATAAAAAGCTAAAAACTGTTGCACGCTATCAAAAAATGGGGATACAATTACGAAATACACAAATTCACGCAAAACTCTCTCAGAAACATCAAGGACTAACCTATCGATGAAATATGCAAGATCAATGCTAAATTTCTCATATTGAAAAAAACTTTGTATCGAACAATAATTTGATTTATAAAGATAATTTATCATTTTTTATCTCAAATGAGAAGAGCTGAATATCATAAGATTGTTTTATTTTATCCCTTCTTATATTGAATCCCTTAAAACTATTTTCTTGCTCATTAGCAAGTGAGATTGAAATATGAAAACCGATTAAAAAGAGTAAAAAGGCGTCTCGTAAACGCTCTAAAATACAAGAGCTATGAACATCATTACTACAAGGTTCACAAAAGCATCGAGAAAGAAAATACAGATCAAACATTTGTTTGAAAAAGCGGACAGTTCAAATTAACTTATGTCTCATAAAAAGAAGCAAATATGGCCTCTGCATAAATAATCGTTCATGAAAAATATTAAATCAACACAGATCCCATAAACATTCCAATTCACATACCATAAACAAACTCATTGCTGTTCTCATAGCCATTTATTCTAAGCTTTTATTTTTCTCTAAGAGAGAAACGGTTAAAGAAGGCGTTTATTGGGATATTCTTCTATAAAGTGTGTTTTCATTTCTTCCTCTTCATCGAAGCTCAAAATCTTCATCACATTTAGGAAGACCAAAAATATCTGAATTAATGAAATAACAATCTTTTTTGTCCCCTTCGCTACAATTTTATTCTTTTCTAATTCTTTGATACCTTCTTTAAAACTTTCAAAATTAAGATATTCTGGTTCTTGAATTGAAAGATCGCAAGTCAAAAATTCCTCAAAAATGTCATGATCCAATGTTATCTGATCAAACTATAAATCCACATCATCCCCCTCATCTAACATTTTCCCTACTTACCACAACATCACAAAAAATGCTTTCATACCACTAAATGATAGCCCAAAAATCACACGCCGACACGGCGAGGCGCCTGAAAAGGTAATTTGCGAAAGATCTTCACATCCGAAGTTTGAAGGAGGAAGTTTAAATGATTTTTCAATATCTTCAGGTTTTTTCAAAATAAAGGGATTTCTTTCATATAACACTGTAAAATCATATTAGACCATTTTCATTTCTCCGTAAAAATTGATTTATTATAATAAATTAATAATTTCAAATAGTTGTCATTATAACCTCTTATAATACCCCCCATATTTTCCTTTTAAAGATTGTCTGATTTAAGTTATTCGTTGTTTTTGAAAATAAAAAAATCTTCTAAAATAAAAACCTTGAGATCTCTTTCATCTCTCATGGATGTGAGATTGTAGACTGTCGACAATAAAACAATAGAAAATATGATACCAGAAAATGAGAATTCAAAAATTAAATCCATACGAATGATTAATATTTCTATAAACTATTGTGTTTCTGTTATTGATCATCAATTTTTCTAAACAGGGTTGCGTCAAGAACCTCAAATGCTTCAGTGTCCAGTATTTTGCTTCACGAAGGTGCTTACCTCCTACCCTCAAAAGCATTCATTTCATAAATAAAGACGAAGCATTTTCATCTTTAAAAATTGCTTTTATGCCGCAAGAACTTTAAAAAAATAACGCGATTTTAAGAATATCTAAACAAGTAAAATACAAATTCTGAAAATTGAAGAGGAAATATTCAAGCTTTTCCCAACAATCGCTTTCACAAAACTTTTACCATTACCATTTTTGGGCAGCTAAAATATCTTGTACTGTTTGAACCAATTGCTCTTCATCAATCATCACTTGCGCAGGACGGCTTTCACGCCATGTTTGATTGTCCTTAATTTCATGAGACAAACGCGCTCCTTCAATCAAATCTTTAATCTGTATTTTTCCACTCTCACGTTCTTGTGAACCTTGGATAACCACACAAGGAGCTTTCCGCCGATCTGCATATTTCATCTGCGCTTTAATTCCCGATGACCCTAAATAGAGTTCCGCACAAATTCCTGCATTTCGCAATTGCATCACCATTTTTTGATAGCGTGCAACAACTTCTGGTTCTTTATCCATCATCAACACCACAACAGGTCCAAGAGTATTTTTTACTGGCAATTTTCTCAGATTTTGCAAGGCAACAATCAAACGTGAAATCCCCATTGAAAAACCTGTTGCCGGAATATTTTCCCCACGAAAACGCGCAACCAATCCGTCATAGCGTCCCCCACCACCAACAGAACCAAAAACAACTTTTTGCCCATCATCATTGAGAACATCAAAAAGCAATGCCGCCTCAAAAACAGGTCCCGTATAATATTCCAATCCACGAACCACCGAAGGGTCAATTTTAATACGATTGTGATAACCGTTAGCGACAAAGATTGCTTGCATTTCCTCAAGCTCGTGAACGCCTTCAAGCCCCTGAGTACTCTGACCAACGACTTGTCTGAGAGCATCAAGGATTTCTTCTGCGGTTTTCGCGTTTACAGTCAGTAAGGAAAGAATACACTCAATCTCTTTATCCTTAAGCTCGGCCCCTTTTGTAAAATCACCACTTTCATCCAAACGCCCCTTGCCTAGAAGCAAACGCACGCCCTCAGGACCAAATTTATCCAGTTTATCCATTGCTCGAAGAACAGTTAAGCGCCTTTCAATCTGCTCCCTTTCACCTAAACCAATCAACTCTAAAACACTTTCCAGAATTTTTCGGTTATTCAAGCGAATGGCATAATCATGCTGGTGAATGCCTAATTTTTCCAAACTATCCGCTGCCATCATACAAATTTCAGCATCAGCGGCAACGGTTGGTGTTCCAACAATATCAGCATCAAATTGCATAAATTGCCGAAATCGCCCTGGCCCAGGCTTTTCATTGCGAAAAACAAACCCCAACCGATAACTGCGATACGGTTTTGGTAACGTTTCAAAATTTTCAGAAAAATAACGGGCAAGAGGCGCGGTAAGGTCATAGCGCAAAGACATCCATTGCTCATCATCATCTTGTAGCGAAAAAACGCCTGCATTTGGACGATCTTCATCAGGTAAAAACTTACCCAGCACATCGGTATATTCAAAAATTGGTGTTTCCAGTGCTTCAAAGCCGTAAAGTTCATAAACTTCACGAATCTGCGCAATCATGGTCTCGATTGCATACAACTGTGCACTTGTACGATCAATAAAACCACGGGGTAACCGAGCTTTGGTTTTTTCTTGTTTTGATGACATGTTTTTCTCTAACAACAATATCTATTCACAGATAACTCGTGTCTATCTTATAGAAACAAACGCTGCAATAACTTTATCAATTTAGGCCCACTAGCAACAAGCACCATCTTTCGCTTTACAAAGATGATGCTCCTCACCTTTAAGAGTATCAAAACGCTTGCACTTTCAATCTCAAAATGTCAGCTCTCTCTTAATATTTTTCCAATTTTCGATTAAAAATAATGCTCCCCGCAACACTTCTAATACCTTATCCCCATAAATGCCCCTTAAGGATCTACCTTAAACAATTCTCTCCGAAACACATTTCCTACACTCTCTCCTCTCCATTCCCCTTACCTCCAAACATCTTCTCATGTGCTATCCCAACATCAAAAAACACATACATGCTTCTTGAGAGGCATTAAAGCAACTGTTGATTTTGGATAAGCTGAAATCATCTTCTTGAAAAGAAACACCCTCTTTTATAAGGACTTCCTTATTACATATGCAAAAATCCTCAAGACATCAGAGTGCTTTTAGCTTCCTGTGCAAAATCATTGATACGCGTTTTTAAATCAATACTATTGCGACCAGCATCTGTAATTGACCTTGAAATTGAAGGAATGATATTCTGCCACAAATTTTGAGGAAACTGGTTTGTCAATTGTGTTATCGTTCCCCCTTGAGCACCAATACCTGGAACGAGAAACAGGCTGTTTTTTAACTGCTCGATTGTGTCTTTTGATTCAGATCCCAATGTCGCTCCTATAACCGCACCTATGGGGCCAATATTATGATGGAGAACCGGGGACTGAGAATTATAATCACAAATACGTTGCGCCAAATGAACAGAAAGTGTTTGATCACCAATGCGCGCATTTCGTATCTGTTTTCCCTCTGGATTAGAGGACTGAACCACCACAAAAACCCCTGCTCCTGTTTCTTCTGCAATATTGATCAGAGGAATAAGAGCATCAAAACCCAAAAAAGAATTGACTGTCATGGCATCAGCTTTAAACACACTGTTTGGACCGAGCCAAGCTTTACCATAAGCTTCAGCAGTAGAGCCAATATCCCCCCTTTTTGCATCCGCTAGAACCAATAAGCCTTGTTCGTGTGCATTTTCAATGAGTTCTTTAAGAGCTTGAAGACCTTCCACACCATATAATTCAAAAAATGCAACTTGCGGCTTTATAATACCCACTTTGCCGAGAACCACTGTTAAGAGGATATCACAAAACTCTTTTAAGCCTTTATAATCAAAGCTTAAGTTCCATAATTGCAAAACTTTATGGCTAGGATCAAAACCAATACAAAGCGGTCCATATTTTTCACTATTTTTAAAAAAAGCTGAACAAAACATTTTATATCCTAACACGTTCTCTCTTTAAACTTTTCGATACAATCAAAAAGAACAACATTTGTCAAAAGAATACAATACTCAAAACACAAAGAAAGAGCTCTCTATACAAAGTATACTTTTATTTATAAAACATAAATATATTCCCATTCGTAACGCTTATCACATGTTTATCGACCAAGACATTGTCATGAGATAAAAAATCAAATTTATGAAAGAATATAAACAAAAACTCTCTATGAACGTGCTTTAAACAAAAATTTCAAAAGAAAATACCCCACCATGATGATCTCGATCTTAACTTTAGTATTTTCTATCTCTTTTTAGCGTTTCTTTACCCCTTTTGGAACATAATTGGTAAAAAGACATTTTATCTCCAGCA